>JAUWXJ010000126.1 GCA_030616425.1 Desulfobacterales bacterium
GAGGCATGAGATGCACTTGATCTTCTCTGAAGATGATCTTCGGGTGATGCGCTCTATCAAAGAGGCCGTGGATCCGAAGGGCCTATGCAATCCTGGAAAGATCATCCCCCAGAGCCTGCCAGAGCAAATGCCCCTTTCCCACTATCCCGGGAAAGGGGTTCAGACTGTGGCACTCAACTCCAACTTGGGAGAGAAGAGCTTAGCCTTTGCCGAACTAGAGAAAACGGGTGTGGTTGGCAAAAGGGTGGAAAGACCCTCCTCAGAATCTCAACTTCAACAGATCTTGGGCCAGGCATACCATGAGGGGCTTACGGTCCTGCCCCTGGGTGGAGGGACGGCCTTGGGAGTTGCAGGCTTGCCGGAGGAAGTGGATATTGTATTGGACATGACAGGACTCGCTAATGTAGTGACATTGGATACAAAAAACTTAAACATGACCGTGCAGGCAGGCATAACCCTGGATGCCATTAATCTTCATCTGGGAGGAAAGGAAAAGGGATTTTTCCTGCCCCTTGATCCACCCCTATCTCACCGGGCCACTATCGGAGGGGTGTATGCCTCCAATTTCAGCGGACCCTCGCGACTCCTTTACGGCACGCTCCGCGATCAGGCCCTGGGCGTTAGTGGTGTTGATGCAGAAGGCCACCGATTGAAGTTCGGGGGTATAACGGTCAAGAATGTCTCCGGTTATGACCTGACTAAGTTCTTCATCGGATCAGCAGGGAGCTTGTGTATCATCACCAGTATCTCTTTCGTGATTTATCCTTTACCAGAGGCATCCTCCCTTTGTGAAGCAAGTCTTGAAAGTCAAGAAAAGATCCAAGACCTCCTTTCCGACCTCCGGTCCTCAGCCCTCATACCCACGAGCGTGATGGTTCTCGATGGAGCTTCCGGCTCTGGCTTCCGCCTCCTCACCGCCTTTGAAGGTCATCCAAAGGCAGTGGAACGGCAAAGTAAGGATTTTATAAAGATGTCTGAAAACAACGGGGCTCGAGGCAAAAGTCAAATGAGCAGGCATGCCATGATGGAGCATCTCCGTAGTGCCATCAACCCGGATGACCCTGAAAACAATGTGCTCACGCTTAAGGCATCAGTGCCCATAGTCCAAGGGATTCCTGCTTACACCGCGATTAGCCAACTCTCAAAGGATCATGGATTAAAGACGAAAATGACTCTGTTTGCAGGAAACGGCGTGCTCTATTCCTATACATCCAAGGATAATGAGGAAACCCTGCTTTCGCTGGTCGATGGGGTCAAGGATATTGCTGAGCGCTTTGGTGGCCACGTTGTGCCCGTCAAAACACCACGTAAGATTCTGCCTACATGGGGCTCCAGGGTTGATGCGGAGCTAAACTGTCATATGCTAAGGCCCATCAAAGATAAGCTAGATCCAAAGCACATTCTGCTTCCCTTGCCCTAATTGAATGGAGGTATCCTCGTAATGAGTGAAGCAAGTCAACTGCGATCTATATACGACGAGGTGGCCAAGTGCAACAAGTGCGGTTTCTGTCAAGCAGTCTGCCCTATCTTTGAGATCACAAAAGACGAGCGCTCCGTCGCCCGTGGTCATAATGTCCATATCAGAAAGCTGATCGAAGGGAAACTTGAGCTGAACAAGGAATTGAAGGACCCCCTCTTTGAGTGCCTACTCTGCATGAGCTGTGTGGACAACTGCTTCCCTAGTGTGCAAACCCACAAGAACGTGGTACGGGGCCGCGCCGAGTACATAAAGCGCGTGGGCCAGCCAACGATCTTGAGATCCCTTTTCCACAACCTCCTGCCTGATCAAAAGAAGATGGCAAAGTACGTGCGACTGGGTGCCTATGGAAAGAACTCGGGTATGAGCAAACTGGCTAGGGCTTTGGGCGTCCTGAAGTGGTTCGGAAAGGACTTTGACAAGGCAGAGGGAATCATCGAGAGGCTGCCCACCCTCTTCTTCCGGGACCGGGCTGGAGACTTCACCTTGGCTCCTGAGAATCCAACGATGAGGGTCGGTTACTTCCTGGGTTGCGGATTCAACTTTGTGCTGCCTCATGTGAGCGAATCCACTGTGAACCTACTGGTTCATCAGGGGATCGAGCCGGTCATTGCCGATAATTGCTGCTGTGGCCTCCCAGCTAGCAGTTATGGGGATCTGGATGCAGCTCGATCCATGGCCCGAAAGAACATGGATATCCTTGAAAGAGTGGGTGTGGATATCATAGTCACAGAGTGTGCGAGTTGCGCTTCCTTTCTTAAGGATTATCCTGAACTCTTTGAAGATGATCCCGGGATGTTGGCGCGGGCAGAGCGCTTTTCCAGAAGAATTAAAGGCTTCAGCGAATTTATCCATGACCGCATGCCCACCACTGAGCCCACAAAGATCATGCAGGCCAAGGTGACCTATCACGATCCATGTCACCTGTGCCGATACCAGGGCATCGTGAATGAGCCGCGCACTGTGTTGACAAGGCTTCCGGGGGTCCGGTATGTAGAACTCCCAGAGTCAGATCTGTGCTGTGGTGCTGCAGGCAGCTATAATATCATGCGCTATGAGCAGTCCATGAAGATCTTGGACCGCAAGATGGAAAACCTCAAAAAGATCGAGGCCGATATCCTGACGACCGAGTGCCCAAGCTGTTGTATTCAGCTGAATTACGGCGTAAGGCGAGCAGGCCTTGCGACACGCGTGATGCACATAAGCCAGCTCATGGAAGAGATCTATCTGGGACAAAGCTGCGATTAATACAACTAGATGTCTATATAGGTCAAGATCTTAAAATTTATGTCAAGTTTTGTAGGCAGATTTGGGCACAAAATATCACGAGATGCTAGATACTGGTCTCTTGATGCTGGATAAAACAAGTAATCGTTCTTTCTTATTTATCAAGTATCCAGCATCAAGCATCCAGCATGACTTCACCTCCCCGGCCCGTACCGGCCCGGGACGGGCAAGCAATGGAATTATGATTCTCCTCAACTTGTCGGTTTGAGGCAAAGCTTCGCTAGCTAGGATACGAATGCCTATTCAGAGACAGGGTGCTATGAAGTAGCTATTGGGAAACAATTGCGGAACTCGGCTTATCGTGACAGGGCTGGATATATCTGTTTTTCAGAGAAAGAGAGTTAATAAATTAGAAAAAAGGAGGAGAAAATGGTTCTCGCACAGCTTTCAGTATACCCTATTGGTGAAGGAACAAGTTTGAGCAGGTTTGTCAAGAAAGGCGTTGCCGTCATCGAACGGTCAGGCTACAAGTACGAAATCGGAGGCATGTCCACGACCATTGAAGTGCCCGACCTGGACGCATTATTCCGCCTGGTCAAAGAGGTGCATGCAGCGCATGTGGCAGAAGGCGCACGCCGGGTGACCATCGACCTGAAGGTGGACGACCGCCGGGATAAAGAGGCCACCATCGAATCCAAGAAGGCCGCGGTAAAAAGGGCCTGAGGAGAGGATGTAACCGTTCACGGGTTCAGGGTTCAGGGGTTGTGGGTTAACCGCAAACCTGAACCGTTTATTCATGAGCTCTGAAGAGAGAACCAGTCCAGAGTGAGCTTTACGTAGTTTTGGATCAACAATACATAACGAATGCTGAGTTTCAAGATGTATATGATAGAGGTTTGACCAAGTACTTGATTGCTTACGAGCAAGGTCAACGAAAGAAATGTAATCCTGCCTCCGGCCCATAGGGGCCTACGCCCCGGAGGGAACGGTGAACTCTGAACCTGTGAACGCCTACGAGAGGATTAAGTAATACGGGGAGTCCGGGGATAATGTAAATCTGGTCCTTCGGGCCGTCAAAGCCTTTTGCAAACTACCAGGTAGGCACCGAAGGGCTTGGCCAGCTTCTGAAGCATGGTTTCTGTACCGTCAAAGCGGGGGATGAGGGGAGCTGGGAGGTAGGGGGGCGCAAAGATAGCGGTGCCCCATTCAACGGGTCCGAAAAAATGCCTTATCTCGGGGTAGGAATAAAACCGGCAACGGGTAAAAATAGTCTCTTTAAACCAGGAGATGATATGGCGGCGCAGGGCCCATGGGCTCCATTTGTTTAATACGCTCACAACGATCCGTCCGCCCGGCTTGCACACCCTAATCATCTCTCTCACGGCACGACGGGGGTGAGGAAAAAACTCAAAGGCGGTCACTGATATGACCAGGTCAAAATACCTTTCAGGAAAAGGGAGCGCCTCTGCGCGTGCGAGAACCAATTGGAGCTTCAACTTTTCTTTGCCCGATTTTTCCTTTGCACGCAGCACCATATTTTCACTAACATCAAGGCCGGTACAATCAAGTCCCATGCGGGCGAGTTCCATCAGATAATTAGCGGTTCCCGTTCCAATATCCAGCACCTTTTCTCCGGGCCCTGGTTTTGCCAGTCTCCAGGTGATTACCTTTTCCCACCGGTCCACATGGTGTCCCAGCGGCGTTGTAAACCAGGTATCGTACTTATCTACAATATCGTCAAAATCCATTTTGTATTTCAGGGCATAAGGTTGTTATAATACCCTCATTCTGTGAAAGCACGATCGGGGTCCAGGCCTACACTCTTGACAATTATCTGATTTTTTTGTCAAGAGTGTATACCTGACCCCTTTACTTGATGCAACACCTTTAGAAGTGATTTCATTTAATGTTCCGTAATGTGGAATTACATTTTAAAATATGATACATTTTTAGCGCCTAATCCGTATCGTGTCAAGAATTTTTTCACAATCGCCCGGGGATCGGGAGAGATAAAGACCACTACCTCCAAGAGCAGGAAAATTTTAGAAATAACTGAAAGTCATGGATGGGGCTGATCGTGTCCCATAAATGGGTGCTTGACAGAGGGAGCTGTGGGATATGGCATCCACAAGAAATTCATTTTGAAAATGTTTATTGTTGGTGTTATAAAGGTATCTAGGCCTCAGATATCCGCTTTTTCCTGCTGCCTGAATATAGCTCATCCTTTTTAATACCAAATAAATCCACAACCTTCTGCTCGATCCTGGCAATATCATACCCCTGACTCTTAAGCTTATATCTCCGATCAAGTGTTTCATCTGCTTCATGAACAATTAATAGATCTTGGCGGATAGTGTGATGGCTAATTGGAAATGAATGTTGTTATATCAATGAGGCGGATTGCTTGTCGAGCAATAAAGTGATCTCCCCGTTTTCTGGTCTCACCAATGATGCAGGGAATTGGGGGTTCCGTTTCCTCAGTATATCCTTTATCACCTTTGCTTTTTTTTCTCCAGTCGCCAAGAAAAAGATGTTTTTGGCATGATTAATGACTTGAAGGGTTATGGTAATGCGTGGATGTTTTAACCTTTTTGAAGTGACGGCTCGGGTCAGATGCTGCTTTTCGAGGAGAGTGTCATCTTTGGGAAATAAAGAAGCCGTGTGACCATCTTCCCCGATACCGAGCAGGATGAGGTCAAATCTTGGTAATCCCTTCATCCTTAAATTGAAAAATATGTTGATATCCGCCTCGTATCTTTTTGCTGACAATTGGACTGCCTTTTCGATATATATCGGATGGATATTTTCATCAGGGATCGGGATCTGATTGAAGAGATGCGCCTTGATCATTCCGAAATTACTATCCGGATTATCAAAGGGTATAAATCTTTCATCAACAAGAAAAAAGTGGGTTTTGTCCCAGGATAGGGGAAGGTCAGAATGAGAAATTTTCTGATACATGGGGATCGGTGTTTTGCCTCCTGAAATGGCCACGATGAACTGATCTTTTTCCTGAAAGGTTTTTTGCGCCAAGTTCAACCATTTTTGGATCATCCAATCGGATATTTCTTCTATATCCTTAAAAACCAATATCTGGAGATTATTTTGTGCCATCATTTGAAAATGGATTCGATTGATCGGTATACTGCCACTTTCTGCCATCTCTTTCCATTAATGCATTTGCTTTTTGAGGCCCCCAACTTCCTGCCGGATAATTGGGGAAATCCGTTGCATGATGATTTTCCCAATAGGTAATGATCGGTCCACCACTGCCCACATAGCCTCAACACCATCTTGCCTCACAAAGAGCGTCAGATCCGCTTTCATAAAGTCTATGAGGAGTCTTTAATAGGGAGGATGTTTTTTGATCCCGAATGTGTTCTGGTAACTAAAATCCATGGTCACAGGGTAGATTTCATTAGGGGATTAATGATAAGAACTCGCTTTTTGAGGAAAGGAGTATAGGGAAAATATCGTTTTGTGTCAAGCACAAAATGCCCTCATGATGTTGTGGTTGAAGACCTTTTGTGGAATTCGTTGGACGGTAATGTCTCGAAGCAACGAGCTAAAGACAGGCCCTTGGAGGATTTATTGCCCCAAAAGGGGCAAATTGGCGGGATTAGGGTACAGCTATCCACCTAAACCCAGACTCTCTCCGAGGCGTAGGCTCTACCCTCTCTCCGAGCTGTAGGCTCTACGAGCCCTCCGGGGCGTAGGCCCTACCCTCCGGCCTGTAAGCCCTATGGGCTGGAAGCGGGGGCGGAGGCCGGAAGCCATCTTAAAGAATTAGGCAGAAGGCCCTTCTGGATACTGCTCATCTACATATAGGTAATCGTAGGTTGGAGGTAGCTGGGAGTCCGAATAGTCCAGGTGAGGTTCAGTGGTGTTAGGGGGAGCATTGGCCCTGGGCGTGGGTCTTCCTTTCAAGTTCCATAGATCGAGGTGTTTGAGAATTTTCTTAATTATTTCCGGGTATTATATGAAGGATAAAATCCTCATCCTCCCCCCGCATTTGGCGCAGGTAAGGGGATCCACCTGGTAGATTTTCCAGATCAATCCTCGGATCAATCTGGCCCAATTTTTCCTGTGCTCTTTGATTGTTCACTTTTTTTTCGTTGAAATTGAATAATACGTGTCTGCAATCACAATCCGCAAGATTTC
>JAUWXJ010000028.1 GCA_030616425.1 Desulfobacterales bacterium
AATATACCACTCCTGTGTCTGAAAGTCACGCATAATCACCTGGGAAGGAGTTGGGATACGTTCTCAAGAACCTCATTGGTCCAGCCCATGGAAGCAATCATGCTTGGAAAACCCGTGGTAGTCAGAGATAGTAAGACCACGTGGGTAATTTCCTCCGGTGTGGCGCCTGATGCTAAGGCCTTTCTGGTATGAGACATGACTGCTCCTCTGGAATTTGTGCCAATGGCGATTCCAAGCTTTATGAGATCCTGAAATTTTTGCTCCAGGGGGCCGCCCTCCCTGCAGGCCTTGCCCAATTGCTTATAATCGTTTAAGATTTCCGGAAATTTATCAGAAAAATTCTTGTATGTCTTCGGTAAATACATAGCCCCTCCTTTGTTAATAATGGTTGTGGAAGAATATTCTTTTTTTGAAAGCTATTGCTTAATTCAAAAGTATAGGAAATCCCATTTTTAAACCAATAAAAACTGGCCCAAAGCATGTGATGGTCATTTTTGTTCCTTTAACTTTAGGCACTTTAGGCACTTTTAACTTTAGGCACTTAACTTGACAGTATTGCCCTGAAGGAGAGAGGGAGTTAATCTGCGCCAAAGTAGAATTAATTACATTATTCACTCCTTTTTCGAACCCAAACGCCAACCCAGAGGCAGTTGCTTGAAGCGGCCGCCAAATAAAATGGGATCGCCCTTGTAGCCAAGTTTCTCGAAGCCGATATAGTAGGTGCTCTCCACCCGCTCCTGGACGTCCCGTCCCTTCCCGTGCAAGATCTTGAAGTCGATGCCCTGAAAGGCCAGGTTTTTGAAATCCACCTCGTGCTTGTCCTGATGACAGCGCCCGCATGAGCGCTCGGTCCTAAGGCTTGCATGACACTGAACACAGGAGAGGGCAAACTTTTTGGGCAGGACCTCGTGGTTCAGACCAATATACATGATGGTCTCCACCCACTTGTACTGGCCGCTGTAAGGAAGTCCGGCGGCTTTCATCCCTTCGGCAAAGGATTTTTGCCAGTCCATGGTCTCCAAGTAGCCGCCGGGGCCAAACAGGTGGGGAACGAGTAGGTAATTATGCACCGCGTCGGCAGCCTGTATGCCACCCATGAATTTAAGAGGATAGATTTTTGAATTGGGATCTTTTATATCGCCCACAGGCTCAGTGAGGACCGTCACTCCCTCAGTGTTTATCTTGTCCCCCAGGATATGACGCTTCACCTTGCCGTTGTACCAGGCGTAGGCAGGCTTGACTCTGTTCTCCCACCTAAAGTCACCCATTTTCCAGTCATAATCCGGCATACCGTGTTCGTCCTTCTTAACCTTGCGCTTTTTATTACCCGCAGTGGACCAATCCCAGAAGGTCTTGGAGGGATCACACTTGGCGTAAAATGGGTTGTGGCATGTCGTGCAGGCAATGTGCTCGGTATGGCGGTTGAGGTGGTGGTTTAAAAGGGCTTTACCCTGGTGAGGGATTGCGGTGTGACAATCCTCGCAGGACCGGCTCCCTTCGGCCACTGGCAGGGCGAGGCTGCGGCCAGAGATCTTGTGGTTTCTGGTCTTGTGACATTCATGACACTCGAACCCAAGACCGCCCATATGGATGTCACAGCTACTGGAGTGGAAATCGAGAAAGGGATTGAGCTTACCGTGCTTGACCGGATCCTCGCCGCCACCTGAGAAATGGCAGCTACCGCAGGTCTTTCGACTGGGCTTGCCTACCTTCTTGGCCACATGTACCAAGTCCACCTTTAGGTCAGGCATACCCGCTCCCAGGGGTGCCTTCACGTAAGTTTTGGAGGTGTCGTGGCAGACGAGGCAGTCAATCCTGGTCTTATCAGTGAAGTCAAAGGTGGCTTCCTTCCAGCCATAGCCAGCGTGACAACTGGTGCAACGGGGCAAGTTGCTGGCGATGTGTATGAGAAAATTGTTGATGGTCTTGGTGGCCTTGCCCAGGTCGATCCGCTTCTCGGACCCTTCGGTGAAGGGTGAGGGCCCTTTCCATAGCCAGTGGGTACTGGTAAGCATCTCCTCGGCCTGGACATCGTGACAACGGAGACACTCTTTGGTCACATCTGTCGGCTTGGGGTTCCAGGGAAGTTTGACCAGATTGGTGTGATCCGGGACATTCTTCGGGTGGCATTCGGTGCAGCCCACCGGTCCCCTGTTCCATTTCTTGTGGCAGCCCATGCACTGGCGGTGATGGGCACCTTTAAGCCCGATTCTCCCTGGCAACTCAGCGTTGAAGGAATCCTGGTGACAGGCGGAACACCGGGAAATATCAGGGGCCTTGGGGTCGGCCGCCCGGTGGTGATGGCAGATGAAGCAATCCTTGAGAATCCCGGCGTGCTTCTTGTGCATAAACCGCACCCTCCCGTAAAGGTTTCCTTCCTTCTCGATGATAGGGTTGTTCAGGAGAAAGTAGCTGTACTCTATATCTTCGATCTGAGGTACTTTATCGCCAAAGCGGGCCCGCCGCTGGGCAGGGGTTTCCTTGAGCACCTCCTTGACGAGCGGAACCACCTCGGCGGACCGGTGCTCGGCCGCTGTCTGGCGGGCCTCCCAGGCCCGGGGTATAGGTGTGGGTGCAACAGTTGGTTGGGTGGGGTCGACGGCATCGGCGACATCGATTCTATTCTTGAACAGGGTGACGGCGAGGGTTGAGACTAGCACCACGGTCAACATAGCCAGCATACTTATAGTGTTGGGTTTTTTCCACTGTTTCATGAGGACACCTCCTGAGGCCGGGAACTGAGCACCGGAAGGTAGGTGACACAGACCCGGTAGATAAACATGAGGCCGGCAATCAGCGCGGCAGTGACCGCCATCTCGCCTATTGCAGGGAAATAGGCCTTTTCAGCATAAGGGGGCTGAAAGCCCACCAGAAAAACGTTCACCCGGTTCAGGACAACTCCCAAAACGATTAGGGTACAGGCAATGAAAAGGGCCCGCCTGGAACGGCGCACTCGTGGGCTGATGAGCATGAGCCAAGGGATGATGACCCCAACAAGCATCTCCACCAGGAAGGCCTTGCTTTGAGCCGTTCCATCCAGAAGATACACGTAGGTTCCCCGGACCACCATGTCACCCATCTTCAGGCACATATAGATCCCCAACAGAAAAATGGTGATGCGGGTAAGTGGGGTCAAAACATCCATTTCACCATCCAGCCTTAGCGAACTTGTGGCTACGGTGGTCTCAAAAACCACCATGGGATAGCCTACGGTAATGGCCGAAGTCAGAAAGAGCAAGGGCAGGATAGGGGTGTACCAGAGGGGGTGCAGCTTTGTCGGAGCGATGAGCATGAGCGATCCCAGCCCCGACTGGTGCATACAGGAGAGGACCACTCCGGCAATTATAAAGAGCCACATGACCTTGCCTAGTATGCGATCCGCTAATTCCAACAGGGCTTCGATAGTATTATTAAAGGACCCCAATGGTCCCGGCAGGGAGATCTTTCCTTTGAGCCGCTCAACCACGATGGGAATGAATTCGATGTACAGGATGTGCAGGTAGATTATCACGCACATGGCCACTTCGAACAGGACCGAATCGGGCTGCCAGTATATGATCGGGTGCCACAGGGCCCAGGTACGTCCCACGTCGATGGCAAGGCCCAAAGCGACAAGGGTATAACCAAGCATGGCGGTGAGCAAGGCCGGCCTGGTTACAGCCTCGTATTGGTGCTTTCCGAAGATGTGGGCGAGGGCCGCGGTTGTAAATCCCCCCGCTGCCAGGGCCACGCCGGTGGCCACATCAATGCCGATCCACAATCCCCAGGGATGGGTGTTATCCAGGTTGGTCACAGCTGCCAGACCTCCCACGTACCGGGCGATCACGAAAGGAAGGCCGGTTACCATGAAGGCGACCATGACCATGACCCCGGGTGTCCAGAACTTGAACTCAATCGGTGCAGGTTTGGCATGAGCACTCATATGCTGCCCTCCTTTCGCTCAGGCTCGGAATCACCTGTGATCTGTTTGCGATTGAAGGTCCACATGAAGCCCCCCAGAACGGCAAACAGACTCAGGGGGGCCCACATATACCTGAACATCCCGTGTTGGATAGTCTCGGTGAGATGGGGTATGGGACGGGTCGGCAGGTCCAGGAAACCCAGCTTTTCGAAGGGCTCCCCGGAGATGTAGAGCCAGGAAGTGCCGCCCACCTCGTGTTCCCCGTAGATTCTATCCAGGTAGCGGCCCGGGTCATTCTTGATCTTCTGGCGGGCCAGTCCCAGGAGCTGTCTGCGTTTGCCGAAGGTAATGGCCTCAACCGGGCAAATAACGGCGCAGGCCGGTTTGCCGCCCTCCTTAATGATCAGGTGATAGCAAAAGGTGGACTTGTGCACCTTCGGGGTGAGAGGATCATGGTAGTCATAGGCGGGGATCTGAAAGGGGCAGGCCACCATACAGTAGCGACAGCCTATACACTTGGAGGCGTCGTAGTGGACCGCGCCGTTATCTTTTTTGGTCAAGGCCCCCACGATACAAGCAGAGACACAGCCCGGGTCCTGACAGTGCATGCACTGGACCTTGACAAAGGTAGGTATTAATTGATTCCGTTGGTCTCGCTTTCCCGTATGGTAGCGGTTCACCACGGTGTAGGCCGTAACAACCGGCCTGCGCTTACGCTCCAGGGGGCGGGGATCATCAAATGAGACCTGGGGTGGAGGTAGGTTATTGACTCGATTGCAGGCCTCCTCGCATTTCCGGCAGCCAACGCACGCCGTGATATCCATCAGGCAGCCATAGGGGTCTGGCGGGGCCTTGAGTGTGCGCGCGGCCTGCGTTTTTTTCGGCTTGCAGGCCAGGGCCCCGCCCGCCATAGTTCCGGCTATCCCAAAAAATTGGCGTCTATTGATCTCCATTGAACTCCCCCGATACCGTCTACCAGGTGATGGATGGGCTATTGACAAGCCCACCAATAAGTAAAAAGGCACCAACGGCAATAGCGGCATAGCCAAATATGTAAAAAAGTGCCCTCAGACCTGGCGTCGCTTCAGCAACAAGTTGACTCTCCAATTTGCCGGTCTGCTCCAGCCGCGCAATCCAGGCAGGTTTTTCATGTCTGGCCGCCGCCAGGTCTACACTCCCTTCAAACATGGCCCGATCCATGGGAAAACTGTGGCGCCGTAAGTGCGCGATAAAAAAGTGAATAATAAACACATGGCACATGGCCAGGATGGATTCTATTCGGTGAACCCAAAAAACCACATTCAGACCCCAGCCGGGTATGAAGCGGGTTGAAAACAGAGGGAAGGCCATGATCAGACCTGTGACTCCCAAGAGGGGAATTCCCCAGAATACGGCCCAGTAGTCAAATTTTTCCCAATAGCCCCACCGATCAAAGCGGGGGGGCTTGGTGATCACCGAGAGCAGGCCATCGAACTCCTTTAAATAACTCACACGGTTCAAGGGAGGCAGTCTGGTTATCCTCAATAGGAAGTCATCTAACTTCTTCAAAAAACCCCAACGGTCGAGACGAAGCAGCCTGTCTATCCCCAGCATCCAGGCCACATGCTGAATAGCCTGGCCGAGATCCTCGAACCGGGGCAGTAATGAATCAGGACCGAAAAGGCTGCGCGGGAATTGCCTCCAATCAATTTTGAAAAACAAATAGAGGCCGTGAATCAGAAACCAACAGATCATAAAAATGCCAACATATTTGTGGATGGTCAGGCAAGATTCATAGCCACCAAACACAGAGGCCAGCCCTTTTCCCCATGAAGTTTCAATGTACATGCGGGAGAGGCCCGTCGCCCCCTGAGTGAGGAAAGAGAGCATGAGCAGCACATGAAAAAGCCGCTGCACCGGGCTAAAGCGCCTTATCCTGGTCTTGCCCTTAGGACTCACCTTCGGTCTTCTCCTTTTTCATTAAAAGTTCCCGAAGCCCCCATAAAGCTGTATGCGGCAGAAATACCGCGAACGTGCCCACAGCCAAGGCCACCATGAACCAAAAGACATAGAAGAGCACGGGAAAGGTTTCCTTGGTGCTGAGCATGGCGGGGTTAGGGGCGTGTATAACGTAACTGGCATAGGATGCGCTGGCGCCCTCATGGCATTTGGAGCAGACATAGGCATGCCTGCGGGTGGGGTTCATGGGGGAGTAATAGTGGTTGATACTCGCTATGGGCTCGCCCCCATGGCACTGGCGGCAGGTGAGATTACCTCGGACCGTGTGGATGTCCCTGGTCTCCTTGATATGGCAGTATTCGCAGCGCAGGTCCTTGTAAAACTTGATCCCCCAATGGGAGTCCGCCAGTCGGGTGCGAATACGCACCTCTGCCCCTGTGGGGCTGTAAGGGAATAGACCCCTCCTGATTCCGGGCACGCTCACTATGGGAACCAGGCGAGCGGATTTGACCTCATATTCTTCATAATAGCCGGTGCTGAGTTCACGCTCCCTGTAACGCCGGATGTCCGTTACCATCTCCCCCTGGGCCAATGCCGGATTGGGAAGAAGAGTTACGAGTATGAGGAGCCAGATCAGAGAACCGAGGACACTCCAAAAAGACGCCCTAAGGGACCTAACTACCGGTTGCCACATCCTCATTTCTGTTTTATTTACCATTACATTACTATTAGCCTCCTTCATGTCTATCGAGTCTGATGGACCCGCAAAAGGCTCTTTTGGGCCAACCCATCGAATACCTCTTGCAAGGTTGCCAGATCAGTATTTTTGTGTTTATGACAGGTCTGGCACGAGTTGGGGATCGCCGGGTTCTTCAGGGTATCCTTAGGCAACAATGTCACGAACACGTGGCTGTGGGTGTCGCCGGATTCTGCGCTCCTGGCAATTTTGGGCATATGGCAACCGACACAATTGCCGAAGGAGTGGATGGAATGGGATGCGGTGCTATTAATCACTCTGTGGCACATCAGACACTGCTGAGACCCGGACCCTTTGGTCTGGAATTGGGTCGGTGGTACGCCCAACTGATGGACATAGTGGCAGGACGTGCAAGAGACCCCTTCCCTGGCGTGCACGGACTGCTTCCAGTCAATGTATTGCTGGTGGTGTCCTTTGGCGAACTCGTTGGCGTAAAAGTGTTTGACGTCCCCGGCGGCAAAGGAGGTTGATTTATAGTACGGTCCTAAAGCCCGGCCGGCCACATACCCCACCGGCCATTCGAGGCCCTTCATCTTAGTGGACTCGCCACGGTTGTGGCAAGAGCCGCAGATCTGAGTCCTGATGCCCGCGGGGAGATTGGACGGGTTGACGATGGTCAATCGTTTGTCAAAAACGGCTGTCTTGGGCAAGGCAATGTGGTGGGACCCGGGGCCATGACATGCCTCGCATCCAATACTTGGCTCAGAGAAGGTATTCTTCTCCAGATCCACGCCCATGGCGTGACAGCCACCGCATTCCCTGATCCAGGGACGCTTGTCCCAGTCTTCCTCGTGGTAGTTGACCCAGCTGTCAGTCCAGGCATTATACTGAATAGGGGCGATATAAAGCTTTCCGTTCTTTTCCACCAGGAACTGCTGCTTCCACTGAACTCCGATGGTGTACTTTATCTCCTCCACTTTGGGGATATAGACCTCATCCACCGGCACCTTGAGCTCCTTTTCCAGCTTCTTCAGATCAGCCCGGATGACCGCAGGATTTATCTCCGTTATTAGGGCGTCCAGATTCTCGGTCACATCCTGAAATGTGCGGCTGTGCAGGGTCGTCCTCCAGGAGTCGTAGTGCTCCAGGTGGCAAACTTTACACATATCGGAACCGACATATGCCTTCGGCTGCTTAGTCAGTGCCTCGATGTCGATCTCAGGTATGCCGTCCTCGCAGCCAGCCAACCCGACGGCCAGTGATATTGTCAACGCAATTCTGAACCAAATGCCTATTTTCATCTTTACCTCCTGTCTACACGCCATTTAGAAAACCTGACGGATTCCTTTATCACTGGGCATAGTGAAGCCCTTCTTCCTTCAGGGGCAGAAATTTCTCACCCAAAGTGTAACTAAGAAAAAAGTCACCGAAAACTCCGCCGATATTAAATCTCTCTATCCCAGGGTGGCCAAGAATCCCGACTTAAAAGATAGTTAGTGTAACTGTATATAGCGGCCGTAAACAATCCCATTTATTAGGATATAGATGCCAAAACCCAAGGCGGTATAGCCGAAAACAAAATAGAGCACCCTGTACCACAGGGCCGGAGGTCTGACCTTCATAAGTTCTAATAATCTTCCCTCTTGTCTTAATCGTTCCACCCAGGCCGGTTTCTCTTTTACCGCCTCTTCGAGGGGTACATTGCCTGAGAACATGGCCTCATTCATGGGAAAACTAGCTGGTCGAAGATGCCCGATAAAAAAATGCACTATGAAGATGTATGAAGCCGCCAAAATTGCTTCGGCCCTATGCAGGAGGCCGCTGATATTCAGGGCCCAGCCGGGCAGAAAGAGGGTTGTCAGCAAGGGAAATTTTAACATTATTCCGGTGACCGCCAGGAGAGGCAAGCCCCAGAAAACCGACCAGTAATCAAACTTTTCCCAATAAGCCCAACGGTCCAATTGGGGGGATGAGCCGAAACCCATGGTCCACAAGATCCGCTGAAAGAGATGTTGCGCATCTTGGGGGCCGAGAACCAGAGAGTCCGGGCCCAAGATGCTATTTACCAGGTCCCGCCGATTAATTCTCGTCACCAAATAGATAGTGTGCACTGTGAAACCGGCCATCATCAAAATACCGACCCAGAAGTGGACCACAATCGCGGTCTCGTATCCCCCGAAAATGCTGGTCAGTGACCTCCCAAAGTCCGTGGTGATAAACAAGCGACCGAAACCAGTCCCTGCCTGGATAAGAAATGTTATAATCAGAAAAAGGTGAAACAGCCGCTGAATTCTATTGAATCGTTTAAGGAGCATTATCGGTCTCATTCTTAAAGGCTTCCTTTTTCTTGAATAATTTCCGATAACCCGCCAAAAAATTCTGAGGTTTGAAAAAGGATAGTTTCTGAGAAAACTTCCGAAAGCCCGCCAGAAAACTATGAGACATGAAGAAGACCAGTTTCTTAAATACATCTCGCAGACCCACCATAAGGGTATGCGGTACAGAGAAGGAGAGGTGCTCAGATAACTCCCGTAATCCCACCATGACACTATGAGGTATGAAGAAGGCCAATGTCCCGACCAAAAGCAAAAGCATTCCCCAGTAAGTATAAAACAACGCGGGAAAGCTCTCCCTGGTTTCTAGGGATGCCGCCGGAGGTTCATGTACATAAAAGCTCGCAAAAGCGGCAGTGGCCCCTTCGTGGCACTTGGCGCAGACATAGGAGTGACGCCGAATAGTGTTCATCGCCGAGTAGTAGTGATTGATCGCCGGGATAGGCTCTGGTCCGTGACACTGGCGGCAGGTGATACCAGCCCGGACCGAATGGATGTTCCTGGCCTGTTCCGGATGGCATTCGATACAAGTGTTCCGATAGTAGAACTTAAGCCCTTTATGAGAGTCCGGCAGGCGGGCGCGAATACGCACCATGGCCGAGGAGGAACCGTAAGGGAAGAGGCCTCGCTTGATACCAGGGGTTTCCAAGATGGCACGGGCGCGACGGGGACTAACTTCATAGCCTTCATAGTACCCGGTTGCCACACGCTCGCGATACCGATAGATTTTCGAGGTGACCTCCTCCTGACCCCGCGCAAGCCGTACCGGAACAGTCAGGATCACAGCCAGCCCGATCAGGAGGCCGACCGCACCTCCAATATACACCAAACGAACCCTGGTCACGGCCTCTTTCATGATTACTCGCCCGTCACTTTTCCACCCGCTCCGGCCTGCGGTGGACGGAAAACGGCAGGGGGGTGTCCCGCTTTTTGGATGCCTTCAAAAAGTCGACCAGATCCACGAGGGGTGTATTCTTGTGATGATGACAACTGCTGCAGGAATTGGGTACCTTATCGACACCACCTGCCTTCAAGCTCTCCTCCGGGGGCATGACCTTGAAGGTGTGGCGCAGTGCAGGTTCAGATTCAGGATCCATTACGATTCTTGGCATGTGACAGCCAACACAGTTGGAAAACGAGTGGATGCCATGGGCGAATTTGTTGGTGTTCCCTGTATGACAGCTCAGGCACTGCCCGGAGCCGGCCCCCACGGTCTGGAATTGGGTCGGGGGTAGGCCCAATTGATGGACGTAGTGACATGAGGTACAAGATACGCCTTTTTGAGCGTGTATGGACTCCTGCCAATCATTGTATTGCCGATGGTGGCGGTCCATGGACTTGTCGGCGTAAAATGCTTTTATGTCTTCACCCTCACGGAGGGTCTCTTTTTGGTAATGCCCCAAGGCTCGGCCGGGCAGGAATCCCAGCGGCCAGTCGACCCCTTCAGCCTTGGTAGAACCTCCGCTGCCGTGGCAGGAACCACATATCTGGGTCCTGATGCCTGCGGAGAGCTTGGACGGATTGACAATGGTTAATCGCTTGTCAAAGATGGCCGTCTTGGGAAGGGCCACATGGTGTGAGGCTGGGCCATGGCAGGCCTCGCAGCCGACGTCCGTTTCAGTGAAGGTACCTTTCTCCGGATCGACGCCTGTTGCGTGACAACCACCACATTTTTCTATCCATGGGCGTTTCTCCCAGTCGGCCTCGTGGTAATTGACCCATTCATGTCTCCAGGCATCGTATTCGAGGGGCGAGATATAGAGCTTACCGTTCTTTTCAATCACATATCGCTGTTTCCATTGGATGCCCTGTGTGAATTTTATCTCCTCCACCTTAGGGATATAGATCTCATCCACCGGCACCTTCAGCTCCTTTTCCCGCTTCTTCAGCTTAGCCCGGATAACCTCGGGATCGATATCCGTGATCAGGGCATCTTGGTTCACGGTTACATCCTGAAGCGTACGGCTGTGCAGGGTCATCTTCCACGAATCGTAGTGCTCCAGGTGGCAGACTTTACACTGCTCGGAGCCGATGTAGGTCTTCGGTAAAGACAATAATTCCTCGACACTAGACTCTTCGGAGCCGCAGCCAGCCAACCCTATGGTCAAAATAATCGTTAAGGCTAATTTGATCCGTCTGTCTTTTTTCATTTTCACTCCCGTGGTTATACCAGATAGAAAAAAACTGGCTGATTATTTTGTTATAGCACGTGGGATGGGCATCTCCTCCTTCAAAGGCAAAAACTTTACCCCTAAAGTGTATGCCAGCAAAAGGGCTGCAATAATCCCGCTGATCAAAAGCACCTCCATGAAAGTCGGTAGATATGAATGGAGGGGGTATTGTCTTTTGATGAGCGGGTATACCTGTGAAGCGACCACAAAGTCATATCTCTTCACGAAGTAGCCAACCAAAACCATAATTGAGGCAACCAGTACCCCGGCCATTTTCCTCTTCCTGGCCGAATAAAGTAAGATAAACACGGGAAAGACAATCCCAATGGCGATCTCAATCATCCAGAAGGCGGGGCTAAAAGGTCCCTTCAAAAGCAACATGATCGTCTCAGCTTTGGCCGACTCAAAAAGCCCGTGCCCCATCTTGTAGGCGGTAAAAAGGAGTCCAACGCTCAAGAGCAGGGCCAGTATTTCGGCCATTTCATAGAATAGATCCCTTAATTTTGCCGGGATATCATCTCCCTTGACCTTGTAAGTAACTATCCCCGCCGCCAGGAGCCAGGCAAAGCCGCAGAATGATGCGCCGAGGTAAAAATCGACCGGGTAAAGGGCACCATACCAGAACGGTCGTGCCTCGGTGTGGGCGAATAAGGAGCCTTCGACAGTGTAAGCCAAAAGGGCGTATATGAAGGCAAGAGTGCCGATAATGCGTGCCCATCTCAACTCAACACCGTCAGAATCCAGCCCCAGCCCCGCTCTCTCCAAGGGTAGGAGTCGGTTGAGCTTCTCTCCCAACTTCTGAAGGGGGAGTCGTTGGTAGAGATAAGGCTTCAACCCCTCCATGGCCATCAGCCGATAGGCCTTGGCCTTTAACCCCTCAGACTCGGTGGCTGTTTTCGCCAATTCTGCCCTGGCCAAGAGCCAAAACCACAAGGCAATGAAAGCGATGTAGGGAGGATAGAGCGTTCCCATATACCACATGGCTGAACCCATGTTAGGTGTCAATGCATTGTAAATGGCCCCCCTCACAGGATGCCCCAGGTGGAGACCAATTGAAGACAGGCCTAATATAACAGTTATCAGGGCTAGAAATAGAGCTCGTTTGCCGATTATTTCATAACGTTGTAGCCCAAACACATAGCCCAAAGAGGAAACTAAACACAGGCCGATGCTGGAGCCGACCAGAAAAACGTAATTGGAGACCATCATCTCCCATGGGATATTGGTGTAGAACTCCAATATCTCCATGCTGTGAATCAAAGACATCAGCAAGGCATAGGCGCCCAGGGCGACGAGGGTGGTTAAGAAGCTTATCCAAACATAAAATGCCGGCGAGCCTTCTACCGAGCTCAGGATGGTATCAAGGAATTTTTTAATCTGGATCCTCATGAGCGCTCTCTTGTTTGTCCCGCGTCAGGGTGGCATAGATGTACATAAGGGCCGTCAGGAAAGAAGCCCCCATGAACCCGGCAGCAGTGATCCTGATCTTGTCCAGGTTTCGGTTGACGACCTTTTCGGGCGCTACAACCAGTCCCAAATCCTGGGGTATGGTGGGCAGGATAGTCACCATGTCTGTTCCGCCTGCCTCCGTGAGGCCCATAATGTAACTTGACCCTCCCCTCCGTTGGACCCGTCGCTTTGCCTCCCTTATTATCTCATCTTTATAGTCAAAGAGGAGCGCCCCTACCGGACAGGCGGCCACGCAAGCGGGTTTCATGTAGTTGAGCAACGGAATTCTATCGTAGCACATATGGCACTTCCGGGTGACTCGTTTTTCAAAATCAAACCGGGGAACCTTGAAAGGACAGGCCTGAAAGCAGTAGCGGCAGCCGATGCACTTTTTCTCATTGATGACAACTGGTCCCCCGGGCAGCTTGGTGATGGCCGTGACCGGACAAGCCCCGGCACAGGCCGGCTTTATGCAGTGCTGACATGCCCAGTGGATATAGGTCTTCCTGGTGCGGTTTCTGGAATCGAAGAGTAAATTGACCACCGTCCAGTTGTTGGCTGTGAGATCTGTCTCACGGTCGGTGATCAGTTCATCCCTTTCTACTATTAGCCCGTTCCAGCGCTTGCAAGCGGACATGCACCGTTTGCAGCCGATGCATCTCCCCAAGTCAACCAGTTTTCCGTATCGCCGCGTCTCCGCATAAACAATGCCGACAGATCGCAATGCCACGAAGGTAGGAACACCAGCCAAAAGCTTTAGAAAGCATCGCCTGTCTATCCTGTTCGCCCTTTTGTCCATGGACCTTATTTTCTTCATCCTCGTGGGTCATTACAGAGTTCCCCCCGGCCTTTGATGGACACTCAAGGGCTTGGGCATATCATTCTTTTTGGCCGCTTCCAAAAAGGCGACCAGATCCTCAGTGGGTGTCTCCTTGTGATGATGGCAGGCGTTACATGCATTAGGTTGTCTATCCAGGCCGCCTGCCTTCAAGGTGACCTGAGGGAACATGAATCTGAAGGTGTGACTGTGTGCATCCCCGGCTTCGCCAATGCTCGCCACTTTAGGCATGTGGCAGCGGACACAACTCCCAAAGGTGTGAATCCGGTGGGCCGAGCGGTATTGTGGCGTCTTATGGCAGCTCTTACAAAGTCTGTCTTCAAACAATCTGGTCTTGGAACGGATGACGACCAGCGGGTTGGGCACCTCTCCGATGGCTTGAAGGGCGCTCTGACTTCGGTGGACATCGTGGCATGTGATGCAGGTCACACCCACCTTGGCGTGTTCGCTCTGCTTCCAGTCGAGATACTGCTGGTTGCTGTATTTGGATTCCCTTGAGGGCCAGAAGTATTCGGGATCCTCGTCAGGATTGACTTCGTCGAAATACAGCCTGATGTTGCCCATTCCCTTGTGAATCTGGTATTCGACGGGATAGGCGTATTTCCCTGTCTTATTCTTGCCCCTAGTGTGGCAGGAGCCGCATATCTGAGCCGCCAGAGCTGGGGTGAGTCGAGATGCCTGGATGATGGTTGGAATCTCATAACCGAGGACGGCCTCCACGTGGTTGCTTCCCGGTCCATGGCAGGCCTCACAGGCAATCCCCATTTCCACGAAAGTCTTTTTCTCCGGATCTACGCCGGTGGCATGGCATCCGGCGCACTCATTAAACCAGGCTCTTTTGCCTGGCTCATCCAAGAAGTAATTCTTCCATTCCCCGGTGAACACATTATACTGAGCGGGAAGGACCTTCAAATCTTGACCCTCTTTTTTCAGATACTGCTGCTTCCACTGACTGCCGAGGGTGTAATCCACCTCTTCTTTGTTAAATCTTCTCACATCGCTATGTATCATAAAATCGCCGATATTCGCCAACGGTTCGAGCTTGACATCCCGCATCATCCTGGAATGAAGTGAAGTCTTCCACTCCAAATATGTTCGTTCGTGACACCTCTTACAGGTTTCAGAGCCGACGAAGGTGGTGCCGGTTCTATCTTTGAATTTGCCTTCGAGCATCGGCTCTTTGTGGATCAATTCCACTTTTTTCAGGTAAATGGTTGTCACGATAACAACTATTAATGCGAGGGTGAAAATAGCACCGATGATCAGTGGTATCTTTGGAATATTCTTCATACTCTATAAGTTCCCTAGCGTCACTAAACAACACCATCTCAGCATCTATCTATTTCTTTATTCTCAAATTCTATGAAACTCTTAGTCAACGCCGCCATATCTCGATAAAAAGGCAATTCTGCCTCTCGGATGACTCTATCACAAAACATGGGAATCCAGCGGATAAGGTGTTCCTCGATAAATTTCTTTTCGATCTTCAGGCAATATAGCGCCTCCTCCTTATCCTCCTCTCTCCACGCTTGCTCGTCCCGCAGGGTAACCTGTTGCATGAATTCAAGCTCCACGCTGATGTGGTCGGGAAGCCCCCTGTATTCAGACATGTAGTCAAGCCCTGAGGACTCGATGAATTTCTTGACCTCGACAGTCGTCTCCCCCCAAAGCTGACCCTGTTGGGTATCATCTCCTTGGTGATGTACGGACTCATGGGGGGAGATGTGTTTGCCGGGCCCTAAGAAAAGCCTGGTATACTCCACTGCCATCTCCTCAAGTAACTCCTCCTCATTCCTCTGAAAAAAATCATCACCCAGTTGAATTCCCAGATCAGATAAGACCCCCAGAAACTGGGGGTCTTTTATCTGTTGAAGGATGCCCGAAGTCACCTCTTGACGATAGACCGTGGCAAGGAGCCCGTAGACATTGCTTCTTTGCCTGGCCACGGCTGTCCTTTCCTGATTCTCCGTCTTGCCCATCCGGACTTATTGTTTTGGGTTTACGCTTTGCTCACCTTGACCACGGTGTCCATATAGCGGTTCTGGCCGCTGATGGGATCCGGGCTGTTGGGGATGATCCAGTTCGGATGGACCCCGTACGTGTCCCACCACTTTTCCTTGAGACCCGGATCATTATCACCGGCCAAGGGGGCCTTGTTGCCGGAAGCGTATCGGCCGTACTCCCAATGCCCAACGTGATGAGAGATGGCGATGACTCCTGGCACAACGGCCTCGGTCACATCGGCCTTGGTCGTAATCTCGCCGACCCCGGACTTGACCTTGATCTTCTCCCCGGTCTTGATCCCCAGAGCCTTGGCCGTTTTTGGGTTAATCTTGCCGGGGTTTTCGTGGTAGATCTCGGTCAGCCACTTGCAGTTGGCAGAGCGGGAGTGGATGTGGACCGGGACCTTATAAGTCGTCAGGATAAGTTCACCGGACTTCATCTTCTCATGCTCGGGGATGGGCATGTAGGTCGGAAGAGGCGGGAGCCCCTTGATCTTCATTACCTCGGAATAAAGCTCGAAGCAACCAGACTTGTTTACCTTATCTGGCTTGAATCCCGCGTAAACCTTATCGCCTATCTTCTGCCCGACATAGCCCTTATAGGCATTCCCGGTCTTGGTATAGCCCTTTTGTCTGGCCTCGGCCTCGCTCTTTGCCTTGGATTTTTTCCAGTTCCAGTAGGTGCCAGTAGCCTCGTCAAATATGACACCTTCTTTTTTGAGCTCTTCTTCTTTGACCTCCTTCTTGTACATGTAGAACTTGGGCTTGGCATTGGGGTCGTGCCAGACCCCATGCTTCTTCATGTACTCAAAACCTCCGGCCTCCTTGACTCCCGGGGTCATCTCGCATGATTTCTTGACAAACTCCTCGGCAGAGTTAAATCCAAACGGAAAACCCAGCCTGTTTGCCAAATCGCAAACCACGTCCTTGAAATCCCGGCTCTCGCCCAGGGGTCTTACAAAGGGCTGCCGGATGTAGTACTCGGCAACCTGTGTCGGCGACTTATGATCTTCCCAGTCCCACCACTCGAGATAGGACGGATTTGGCAGAATCAAGTCGGCCAGGGCCGCTGATTCGTCATAGTAGGCGTTGACGCAGACCGAGTAAGGAATCAGGCCCTCATCCTTCATAATGTCGATGTTCTCCTGGCACTCCCCATTGGCGTAGACCGGGGCGTAGCAGTACCACATATACACCTCCGGCCTTCCGGCCTTGCCGTCCTTGATCATCTTAAACACCAGATGGTTCACGCCGTGCGTTGGATATGCAGCCTGCCCCTTGAACCCATTAAGGATCTTGAGTTTTTTGGCCTTGGGGCCCTTTGGCCCCTTGGGGGACTTCCACTTGGGCCCCACAGCACGGCACCGGCCGCCTGGGTTGTCGATGTTGCCGGTGATGGCACCTAACATCTGAATCGCCCGTTCGTTCTCGGTGCCATTGTAATGTGCGACTGCCCCTCTGTAGCTGATGACACAGGCCGGTTTCGACTTGGCGAACTC
>JAUWXJ010000224.1 GCA_030616425.1 Desulfobacterales bacterium
TCCACAGAGACCTCAAGTTTCTCTGCCAAGTGTTTCCTCAAGTGGTAGTTGCTACCGTCTGGATAGCGATGCATATTTCTCAGCGCACCCTGTATCGCCTCCAAAGCCTTTGGGGATGGGCCGATTGGATTCTCATTGGACGCCAGTTTGACAGAACCGCTAATGCCATATTCTCGCTCAAGCTCCTCAATCGGTTTTCCGGGCACATATGGTTTAAGTTTAGCAATATAGTCTGGTACTTTCATGAACATCACCTTCTCCTGCTTTATCTGAAGGCTGAGTGCGCAACTGTATATCTGAACAGCTCGTGTTAATCAATACAATTTATATCTCGTTTCCTGCTACTTGATCACTTGTTAAGAGTTCAAACACATGATATCTAAGAATTTATGCACATATTTTTCCTGATCGTCTTACTTCTCCTTTACAGCCCTGTATTCTACACCCTGGGCCAGGCATGGCGCCTCGACCCTTATTACAGCCACGGCTTTGTGATCCCAATCCTTTCCATCTGGTTGATATCTCGGAAAAGGAACATGGCCGCGCAGTGCGCTAACCTGGCAAATTCCAATTCGCCCCTGTGCTTGATAGTCGGCCTTGGACTTTACGCCATCGGACTTCTCATTGACCTGAAATCTCTCCAGTATCTCTCTTTTATGGTCTCACTGATCGGTTTTCTATACTATGTTTACGGAACTAAGCTGGTAAAAAGCCTGGCGTTCCCTTTGGGCTATCTCGTTCTGATGTTTCCCCTCCCCTATGCTGTAAGCATGAAGATCGCCTTTCCGTTACAGCTCCTCTCCTCCAAATACGCCAACATTCTGATTAACCTGTTTGGCATTACTTCGCTTCAAGAGGGTGTGAACATCTATGTTCCCGGGTTCGACTTCATTATTGAACGGGGATGCAGTGGCCTGCGGTCTGCCATCGCCCTTTTTTCGGTCTCGATCTTCTTTGTGGCAATGCTCAAGGCTTCTCTGTTTCAAAGAATATTTCTTGTTTTTTCCACCATACCAATAGCCCTTGTGGCGAATATTGTACGCATCATTGTAGTCATTTACATCGCGCTATGGCTCGGGCAGGAGGCAGCCCAGGGCTTTTTTCACAATTTTTCGAGCCTGTTTGTGTTTTCCCTTGCTTTTGTAATGATGCTTCTTACAGCAAAGGTGACCGGGTGCTTCCCCAAAAAAAGTGCATAACCCTAGGCCTTTTGTTTGGATTGTTGGCCCTATTTCTAGGCTTCCAGTTCAAAACGCCCACGTCTGTTATAGGGGAATCAAACCCGAGTATACTCGGCCGAATCCCTTCAGTCATTGATGGATGGAGCGGAAAAGACTTATGTGAAGAAGGGATGAAAAATGTCTTTGTGGTGGAGGACTTCACCTATTTTAAGCCGCTGGTCCGCACCTATACGAACCTTGGAGGGCAACAGATTGTCCTCATTGCCCTTGAAGACCTGAAGGGGTATCAGACCAGCATCCACGACCCGCGTTTTTGTTATGAATCTCGCGGTTGGGATATTCTCGCTGTCGAAGATAAAACCATAGCGTTATACGGTAGGACGGTTGCGGTCAAGAAGCTAATTTATGTGAATCACCAGGGGACAGAAAAAAAGATGGATCTGTTTGCCTACAAGGTAGGGTCAAAGATTGTCACCTCAGATTTTGCCCTGCGCTTAGCCCACATCGCGAACCGGATAAGGGCGCTCTTTGCACGCAAAACAGACAACCTCATTTACGTCAGCGTATCTTCGTCCTTGAAGAATCAGCAAGCGGAGCTCGTAGAAAAGGAAGAGACAAGGCTCATGCAGGAGATTCTTAATTCCCTCTTCGTCCAAACAAAAAAAGGGGAGAGTTACTACCCTCCCCTTGTTAAAACGGTTATCGTGCCTTTTACTGGCTCTTAGCCATAAACCTTAGCCCTTTGTTTCTCCACACATGAAGCCCGAATATCCCGAGCATAAAGAGTGCGACTGTTGGCGCTTCAGGGTTGGGGGCCGGCAAGTTACCTGTGTTGTTATAGCCGCCGGTGCCCCCAGCCCCTTCAAATTTCGCTTCGCTCCAACCCCACCAATACTCGGATGCAACATATACACTTGCAGTTTCATCGGCCCGAAATCTACCCCTCCCGGTTGGAAAGTTAAAAAGTAGCGTATTACCCTCCGAGATTTCCCAGCCAACTAATCCCTGCTCACTTCTATCATATCCTATCTCTGTAATCGTTGCAGGCCCCATATTAAATCCAAAGCTTGATAAAGAATTCCAGCCATAGTCAAGAGTGATAGTGTAAAAATAACCGTACACATTGTCGAAAGTGGTACCGGTTGTCGGGTCGTATCCTCTACCTCCTCCACCCCACCCTTTACTAAACGTGCCAGAAGTCTCTGTCGTCACAGTGTCGTAATACGCCCTAAAAGACCCATAAAGCGGGTCAGGATAATAGCTGCCATAATCATCCGAGCCGAAATTTCCACTATCTCCATCCGGTGCCGAAACCCTTACCACGATGTCTATAGTGCCTTCGCCAGTTGTCCAGGTCAACGTACCAATATTGTTGACCCAATTAAAATCAGCGGCTGATGGCAGTACACTATTATCACTCACCCCCAGCCCCACGTACGCATTGGCTCCTGTGGCAACAAGAACCAGCCCAAGGGCAAAGGCGCCAATTAAAAAGTTTTTTGTCTTCATTTTAAATGTCTGTAAGATGTTCATCTAGTGCGACAGGCCCTCCAAAGGCATAATCTGGTAATCTTCATTAAAACAGATAGCCATCCCGTTTGATCCGGACCGAATTACGGTCCCATTGACCTTCACATTAACCCGACTGTGGCCTATCAGCTCTCTTAGCCTGTCTAACGGAATGATCAGATCTATATTGACCTTTGTACCCTCAGGGAGGGCCTGAGAGGTGCGGAAAAAGGCCCCGCCCGCGCATATATTGCTTGTCTGGAGATCAAGTGTCTCCTTTCTGTTAGCCGGAACCATCATCTCAATCCTGGCGGGGACTTCAAAGCTGAATCTTTCTAATCTCCTTCTCTCTTTCATAGG
>JAUWXJ010000043.1 GCA_030616425.1 Desulfobacterales bacterium
TCACTCTAAGTTTGCATGCCGGTCGAGTATTGTTTGAGGATCACCCCCGTGCCTCTGGTACAATGCCAGCACGACTGTTTCGAGAAAGACAAAGGCCGCTTGCTCAAACAAGGCCCCAGGGAGTTGGCCGGAACGAGACTCTTTGGAAGACTTCAAGTCTTGATTTGAGGTTATAGGAAAAAGGAAGTTGAGTCAATTCGAAACGGGTGTTGGCCACAGGGCTTTGAAGCTCCCCGTCCGCCTTCGGCGGACCGCAGGCGGGGCGGGGAATGTGCTCGCTTTTGCGGTTCAACGGCGACGGAGGTCACCCCTAATGTTTGCCGCTCTCGTATTTTCGGGGCTGTTAGTGTGTGGAGTGGTTTCACCCTCTTATGTTCTTCTCGCCTGCCAAGAGGGACAACTCCAAGATTTTCATTGCAAGATTTTTTCTCGGTGATACAAGGACGAAGCCATGATTGCGATTATTGATTACGAGGCCGGCAACCTTAGGAGTGTCGAGCTAGCTGTGAAGAAGTTGGGCTTTGCCTGCACGGTGACCCAACGCCGGGAAGAGATTCTAAGTAGTGAAAGGGTCATTTTCCCGGGTGTGGGCGCAGCTGGAAAGGCCATGGCGGATCTGGGTCACCTTGGTTTGGATGAAGTATTGACACACGAATTTGAGGCCCACAAACCTATCCTGGGGATTTGCCTGGGGGCCCAGATTGTACTGGAAAGGAGCGAAGAGAATGGAGCCCGGTGTTTAGGGCTCATCAAGGGCGATGTGAAGCCCCCCCGCCTTCCGGGCGGGGAGGCTTCATTTGCCTGGACAGCCTGTGCTATTTGAGTTCCTCCGGCACGCTTGAGGCTCCGGGGCTTGAACAAAACGGCTTTTGTTTGGCATGTTTTGATGGTAAATATCCTATTCAACCAGAAGAAGGCTTTTTAAAGCTGTGCCTTGAACCGCAAAAGCGAGCGCATTCCCCGCAGCTTGCTGCGGGGTTAGCGAGCGAATCTAAAAATGGTAAACTTCCTTACGGTCGAAGATTCCCTGCAGCGACTCGACTGAGCTCGCCGAAGTCTTGCTGCAGGGATCTTCAATACAGATGGCCAGCATTATCAAGATGAGATTCCCGCACTACCAAGGTAGTGGCAGGCACAATACGGCAGGCACAGATTGGATCAGCCGAGATAGCAAGATCAGCCATCGAAGGCGATCTTCCGGGACTCGATACTAACGCCTCAGAGGAAGATTATCTGCAACTATTCCTGCTTACTGGGAATAAGCTCTCGTACATAAAGAGCAATCCCTAGTAATAAACAGGTATTGGCAAACTTGAGGAACGCGCCGCCGGTGAGATAGAACCACCATAGATTAAATAATTTGTAGCACACACCAGAAATGAGAGCTAAGGCGCCGAGTAAGATGAGAACGTTTGCTATAGAATGGATAGCCTTCATATGCATTCCCTCCTTCCCAGATCATCTGGGTAAAAATTACAAATCTCTCTCCAGAAGAGTCAATGTTGGTACAACTATATGAATGATTACTATACTCACCACATGTTGTCAACTGATCAGCGATTGAAGATCCCTGCAGTCCCGATAGAATCGGGACAGGAAATCTTCAAACCATTGTCGGGGCCATTCAAAAGGCAGCGAGTATTGCACTATAGCCGTTAAGCCCGTTGGCCCGTTGAGCTGGCTGGCCGGTTGATAGTTACAAGATACCAATAGGCAATGAGAAAGAGGCAATGAGAGACCAGCTAAACGAGCTAAACCGACGCAACCGACCGATGAAAGTAGTAGCCATTATTCCGTGCAGGTATGCTTCCACAAGG
Source organism: Desulfobacterales bacterium (assembly GCA_030616425.1). GTDB lineage: Bacteria > Desulfobacterota > Desulfobacteria > Desulfobacterales. The sequence goes on from JAUWXJ010000043.1 coordinate 1,818, forward strand.
TTTGAAGGCAAGCCACTAGCGCCGATTCTCGGTAAACCCATGATCCAGTGGGTATATGAGAAGGCCCAACAGGCCGCCATTCTGACCGACGTGGTGGTTGCCACGGATGATGAAAGGATCTATGGGTGTGTGGAGGGCTTTGGTGGCCGGGTGCTAATGACGGCTTCAACTCATCGATCTGGTTCCGACCGGGCAGCAGAGGCTGCTCGAATGCTTGATCTAAGTGATGATGATATCGTGATCAATATCCAGGGTGATCAGCCAGCCTTTGATCCACAGTCTCTTTCCAAGGTGGTTTCACCACTCATGGATGATCTTGGGCTTGTGATGACTACGCTGGTCTATAAAATAAGCGATCCGATTCAGATCGAAGATCCCAACCACGTAAAATGCGTATTTGACAAAGAGAACTTTGCCCTTTACTTTTCCCGCTCTCCCATTCCTTTTGGGCGTGATAGTGCAATGTCATTCGATATTTTCAAGCATCTTGGGATATATGCCTATCGAAATCACTTTTTGCAGCGTTTTGCTTCCCTTCCACAGGGCAGGCTGGAGGCGATTGAGAAGCTTGAACAGCTTCGAGCCATCGAACACGGTTTCCGGATTAAGGTCGTGGAGACAACGTACGACTCCAAGGAGGTAGACTCACCCGAGGATATTGAGAAGATTGAGATGATCCTTGGCAATAAGAATCATTAGGTTTCAAAGATGATCACTAAAACACGAATCTTGGACCTCACCTCATGACAGGTCTTTGATCGTCATCCCTTTTTGTTTGAGCCCCTTTTTGTTGGCGATTAGTTCTTGGCCGACGATCTTGTCCACCACGTAAACCATATTACCGCCTTTTTCTGCGTACTTCTGGCCATAGGAAATCGGGACATCCGGGGTAGGATCGCCCAGCAGCGACTCGGCGACTGGTCCGACCTTGCGTTCGCCGGAAGCCAGGAGTATCACGGTTTTCGCCTCATAGACCAGCTCGGCGCCCATTGTGACGGCGTAACGTGGAGATTCTTTTTTAGACGGGAAGTGCCCGTCAGCTACGGCGTTGGCCACCGTGTTATCATCCAGCTTCACCAGCATGACCTTGCTCCCCTTGAAGGGGATTCCAGACTCGTGGAAGGCCACGTGGCCGCGTCCGCCAACGCCGATGATCTGCAAATCAATGCCGCCGGCTTTCTTGATTTTTCGGGCATATCCGTCGAGTATTGCCTTGCGAACCCACGCCAGGTATTCAGAAGCAGACTTGGCCTTGATGACGATCGACCTTCCGGCATCGGTGCCCACTTCCCGCCAATCCTCGGGATGCGCTTTGAATTCGCGCATCAGTTGCTTTTGATCGATCAAAGAACCATAAGGCACACTGGTTTCTACGAATTTCTTGGTGAGAAGACCAAAGAATTCTCGGATCATAAAATAGCAGTAGCTCTCCGGATGCATGACTCGTTGTTGAGCATTTTCGCCGGGGAGGCCCACATATTCATCGAGGTTGAAACTGCGGATCCGCGTGCTGTCGAATTCACCGGCATTAACCGCCTTGGCCAGGTGTTTGTAAAGGCCGGTGGGTGAACTTCCCGTTGCCAACCCCAAGACGAATTCCTTTTGTTTGCGTAAAGTTTGGATGATATTTTTTTTGACAGTCTCTGCTGCCACCTCGCTCATATGCTTAAAATCCCGTGTTACGACAACTTGTAATGGCATCAGTACCTCCTGCGCAAGTTGTAACAATTTAGGTCTTTGAAAGCACAGCAGCTCCAACGAGGATCAAATTTTGATCCGTGTAAAACTCGGGCCTAAGTGAGCCTAAAGAAAGGACTGCGGCTATTTGTTAAATTGTACCGAGAAGGTTCGTTCTTTGGTGAGCACTTAAGAACGATCCCCTAACTCACCGTTCTTTCTCAAGGCTCACTAAGACCCTCAGACAGTTACCCGTGTCAAAAATTTGATCCACATTGGGGCTTCTTCAAACCGGTTTGTTTCATACGGCTAAAATGATACCGCAAATTTAGAATTCGGCGTTCGTTAGGTGAAACAGGTGAAACGTGAGGTTAGCCGAGAACTGTACTCACTTCGTCAGCAATCTGCCGGCAATACTTCTCCGTCAGCTCTTCAGTCGGTCCCTCGACCATCACTCGACAACAGTTTTGCGTACCGGAATAGCGTACCAAAACACGGCCTTGATCTCCGAGTTCTGCTTCCACCTGCTTGATTACCTCCACCAACTGCGGCACAGTAGAAATCTCCGGTTTGCTCTTGACATCCACATTGATTAGCTTTTGCGGGAAGACGTCCATCATCGTTGCGAGTTCGGAAAGCGGTTTGTCTTCTTTGATCATTGCGGCGATCAGTTGCATCGCGGTGAGGATGCCGTCGCCGGTGGTGTGGTGGTTGAGGAAAATCATGTGGCCGGATTCTTCGCCTCCGATTACCGCGCCTAGCCGTTGCATGTCCTCCAAAACATACCGGTCGCCAACTTTGGACGCATGGTGTTTAAATCCGTATTTCTTGCAAGCGATTGTCAGGCCAAGATTACTCATGACGGTGCTGACCAACAGGTCGTTTTTCAACTTGCCTTGGTCCTTGAGTACCTTAGCGCAAATGATCATAATCTGATCACCGGTGATCTTGCGCCCCTTTTCATCCACTGCTATCAAACGGTCGCCGTCGCCGTCAAAGGCCAGCCCGATGTCCGCGCCGCTCTCCGCCACACGTTTCTCCAGATCCTGCGTGTACTGCGAGCCACAGTTGTCGTTGATGTTTAGCCCGTTGGGGTTATTGTGGATGACTTCAACATCGACGCCCAGTTCGGTGAAGGCAGCGGGGGCCACTTTGTAGGTGGCTCCGTTGGCTGCGTCGATAACAATCTTCGTCCCTTCCATTGACAAGTTACGCGGGAAGGTGTTTTTCAAGAAAACGATGTACCGCCCAGGGGCGTCTTCCATGCGGTAGGACCGGCCCATCTCCTTGGCATGAGGTGCCATCTCAGGCAGTTTTCCGCCCAAGATGAGGTCTTCCATAACCTCTTCCTGCTCGTCGGACAATTTGAAACCGTCGCCGCCAAAGATCTTGATGCCATTATCCTGGTATGGGTTGTGCGAGGCAGAAATCACGATGCCCGCGTCGGCACGCATGCTTTGGGTGATGAAAGCGATGCCTGGGGTGGGCAGCACGCGGACCAAATAAGAAATGCCGCCCATTGAGCTGATGCCCGCCTCAAGCGAGCTTTCCAGCATGTAGCCTGAAATGCGGGTGTCTTTGCCGATGACCACTCGAGTCCGATGATCGCCCTTTTTAAACAAATGGGTGACCGCCTGGCCGACAGAGAAAGCCATAGCAGCGTCCATCGGGTGGCGGTTGGCCTCTCCCCTGATTCCATCGGTGCCGAATAGTTTACCCATGGGTTGCCTCCTTAGCGAACGAGATATAAGCAGTCATTCAAGGAACTGAGCTCCCTTCTTGGTGCGGCGAGTATTATGAGGAACGGAGTTGCATGTCAAGGAAAGAGCCGGGCAACCTTTCACCTTGAGCCCCCAAACGATGGCATAAGGTCAAGAACTTGTCGGTTTATGCCATCGACAATGCCCTGGAGCCATCTGGTCCCCTCGGCCGACCAAGTGGCATCCAGCCCCTGTATGACTCCCACATAGTCAGAGCCCTTTTCCCTGATGAGCTTTTCGATCTGTTCCAGGAAAGGCTCCCGGCAAGAACGGTCCCCCGGATCCTCCCGACTATCGGCGAATACGGCCTCAACCTCTTGCCATCTGTCAAAAAGCTCCTGTTTTTGCCTTAAGAGCTCTTCGCTCGCTTCACCTTTCATGACTTTTCGATACCTTTTGGCAGACTCGGGCATCTTGTCGGACAATGCTTTAAGGCGCTTGACTCGCTCATTCAGGGCCATATCCAGCTTGTCCAAAACACCTTCGTACAGCATCTCATCCATGGAATCGCCTCTCATGAACCGGGAGCGAACCCACACATACCAATGCTTAAGTGCCACAAGGTTTGCAATGTAGTTGATGTTGTTGATTACCCGAGCCTTAACGTGCCAATATACGCCCAGATGAAAATCCGAGACCAAGTCAGCCTTTTCAACAGCGTTGCCCCGCAGGCCTTGAGCCAACACAAGCTGTTGGTCATCAAGGACGTCTCTACGACAGACCACCCCTGCTGCAACAACAGTCCCGTATCCCACCCGCAGCGGGCCCACCATGCCGCCTTGCCCCCCCAGAAATATAGGAGGCTCATTGAGCATCACACCCCGAGGCACATCGCCAATCAATGAAGGGGTGGCTTTGTCCTGATTTGGGGTATAGTTGAAGTGGATGTAGGAACTGCCTACCTCACTGTGATTCTTCCGGCTGGTTCCGCCTGCCATGAGGCAATCGCAAAAGTTTATGAGGCTCCCCAGAGTTACAAAAGGCAAAAGGATGGTATGCTTGAGAGCTACCGTGTGGGCGCCGTTGGCTTCTTCTTCAAGAATGCACCCATCTCGAACCTGGGCCCCATAGCCCATGTTGGCCTTTTCAAGAAAAGCAGATCGCCGGAAAAACCCCCCCTTTAGTTCGACGTCCGGCCCTATCTGGCAATCCTCGACCGTTACCGGTCCCTCATAACCAAGCTCGACCCCGGACATGATCAGGCTCTTTTCGCCAAAGATCTTGCAGCCCGGATAGATAACCACTCCATCGCCTGCAATGCGATCCAGTTCAACCTCATCTCCAATCAGCACACTCTGCGGATTGGGTATTGCGGTCCCTTTTCGAATAAGGTGTTCTACCTTCTCCTTGGATTCAGAATGCATCAAAACCGTCCTTTCGCATAGTTGAACTTAGGGGCTTCGCCCCCAATTGGAGTGTTGGAGCAATGGAGTACTGGAGTAATGGAATTAACACGCTTTGCTTCCTACGCACTACTCCAGTACCCCAACACTCCAATACTCCGTCTGAGTAGCATAAATCGCTTACAGCCAACAGCCTAATAGTTACAATATGTTATGAAATTTCCGAGACGTTTTGTTAGCCCTGCCTCAAGAAAAGATGCCCCGTGATGGCTTGCCCTGTTAGATAGTTGCATGCAGATCAAGACAACGGCGGCACGCCGGTTATCTGACAGGGCTTGAAAGCAGCAGGAGAGTAGGGACATCTGCATCCCGGCAATTTGGGCAACAACCCGGCAAGACAAGACTGGGGTTTTGCCTTGAGAGGGCTTATTATTGAAATTCAGTCTGTTGTCAAGCGGTTTTGCTTCTTCACCTTGACACATTCCCCCTTGTTCTGTTAGCCAGAGTGTAGCCGCGTTTCGCTCTGGAATTTAGATATTGGACACGAAGCGCATGTTCTCAAGCCGTCAGGCGCAACATTTGCGCCCACGCTGGGCACCAGTTACTAAGGTGAGCATAATATTGTTTGCAATAAATAATGCTTTCACCCCCAAGGGGGATCTCTTTTTGAATCAGCTCAAATCTCGTCCTATGGACCCACATCCGCTTTTTATATCATTCATTGAGGCAGCCCTTGCCCAGTAGAAGGAAAAGGCCGCAAGTTGAGACTTGTGCTATACATTTGCCTGAAATTGTCTCTTTGGGGGTGTTATTGTTAATTACCAAACGGGAGGTAAATGAAGATGAATTGTAAGACTGTTGAAGATGTCCTGAACGTAGTTAAGGAAAAGAATGTGAGTTTTATCCAGTTCTGGTTTACTGATGTCTTAGGTATTTTGAAGAGCTTTGCCATTACGCCCTCTGAACTGGAGGAAGGGTTAACCGAGGGGATGGGTTTTGATGGCTCTTCCATAGAAGGGTTTGCTCGGATTGAAGAAAGTGACATGATCGCCAAGCCGGACCCAACCACCTTTCAGTTCTTGCCGTGGAAACCCGGGGACAAGGCCGTGGCCAGGATGTTTTGCGATATTCTCCAGCCTGATGGAACGCCTTATGAGGCTGATCCCCGATATGTGTTAAGGCGCGTTTTAAAAAAGGCGGCAGACAAAGGATATACATTTTATCTAGGGCCGGAGCTTGAGTATTTCTATTTTGAAAATAACGAGACCCCCAAGATTATAGACAAGGGGGGGTATTTTGACGCCCGGCCTTTGGACATGGGGGGTGATCTGAGGCGAGAGACCATATTTGCCCTTCAGAATATGGGTATTCAGGTAGAATACAGCCACCATGAAGTTGCCCCGAGCCAGCATGAGATCGATATGCGCTTTGATGAGGGCTTAAGGATGGCCGACAAGACCATGACACTCAGGGTTGTGGTTAAGGAGATTGCCAGGCAGAACGGATACTATGCCACGTTCATGCCTAAGCCGATTTTTGGGGAAAACGGCAGCGGCATGCATACCCACCAGTCGCTCTTCCAAGGGGACAAGAACGCATTCTTTGATGCCGATGATCCATACCATCTATCTGCTGTGGGCAAACATTACATAGCCGGAACCATGCGGCATGCCCGTGAGATGGCAGCGATTACCAACCAGTGGATCAATTCCTATAAACGGTTGGTTCCTGGTTACGAGGCGCCTGTCTATGTCTCATGGGCCAGGCGTAACCGTTCTACAATGGTCCGGGTGCCGATGTACAAGCCGGGCAAGGAGATGGCCACGCGCATGGAGTTCCGCTCCCCTGATCCAGCGTGCAATCCGTATTTGGCCTTTGCTGTGATGCTGGCTGCCGGGTTGAAGGGGATTGAAGAAAAGTACCCCCTTCCTGACCCAGTGGAGGAGGACATCTATGGGATGGATAAAGCGACTCGAGAGCGTGCCGGCATTGAATCGCTGCCGGGAAGCCTTTTTGAAGCTATCCAGGAGGTGGAAAACAGCGAGTTGGTTCGCGAAACCATTGGGGATCACATCTTTGACAAATTTATCGAAAACAAAAAAATCGAGTGGGATTGCTACCGCACTCATGTGAGCCAATATGAGATTGAGAAGTACCTTCCGATTATGTAGGACCCTGATCGAGGTATTATAATTAAGCTATGAAGATCGCTTTGGCTCAAATTAATCCTATTGTAGGGGATTTTGAAGGCAACACCGACAAGATGATGAGGTTCATAGAGAAGGCAAAAGGCCTCTCTTGTGATCTCATCATTTTTTCGGAGATGGTTATCTCTGGGTATCCGCCGCGGGATCTTCTTGAGCGGCAAGACTTTATTACTGCGAACAAGACCTATCTGCAAAAGCTCGTTGATTCAGTGGCAGGGATTGGCGTGGTATGTGGATTTGTTGATGAAAACCCGAATCAGGAAGGGAACCCCCTCTATAACTCAGCCGTGCTTTTTGAGGAAGGCAAGATCCTGCATCAAGCCAACAAAAGGTTACTTCCTGCCTATGATGTCTTTGATGAAGAGAGGCACTTCGAACCCGGGACAGAATACGCGCCTTTTTCGTATAAGGGTTGGAGGTTAGGCCTGACTGTCTGTGAAGACATTTGGAACGACAAGGATCTCTTTCCACGCAGGCTTTATCCTGTTGACCCGGTAGCTCGCATCATCCAAGAAGGGGCGGATTTCATCATCAATATATCGGCTTCTCCCTATTATGCTGACAAGAAAGAATTCAAGCAGGAGATGCTAAGCAGTATCGCAAAGAAGCACAGGGTGCCTCTTGTTTACGTCAATCAGGTTGGTGGCAATGACAGTGTGCTTTTCGACGGCATCAGTATGGCCATGGACGCGAAAGGGCAAGTGGTAGCCCGGGCACTATATTTTGAAGAGGACATGGTCTGCTTTGACACGGAGACGCAAAAAGGTGACCTTCGCGAGGTTGCTGGGGGTACAACGGAATCCGTGCTCAAGGCGCTTGCTATGGGTACCAGGGATTATGTTCAAAAGTGTGGCTTTAAAAAAGTCGTGGTGGGGCTGAGTGGGGGCGTTGATTCGAGCCTCACTGCCTGTATGGCAGTTCAGGCCCTTGGCAAAGAGAATGTCTTAGGTGCTTTTATGCCTTCTCAATATACTTCAAAGGAAAACTATGAAGACACCGAGGCGCTGGCACATAATCTGGGCATCGAGCTTGTCCGGGTGCCGATTGACGGTATATTCGAAAAATTTTTGCAAGAACTATCTCCAGTTCTCAAAGATATTGCCACGGAAGTTACAGGTCAGAATATCCAGGCACGCATCCGTGGCGTGTTGCTTATGGCCTTTTCGAACAAACTTGGATCCCTCCTTCTTGCAACAGGTAACAAATCCGAAACAGCAGTCGGCTATTGTACATTGTACGGTGATATGAGCGGGGCGCTGGCGGTGATCTCGGACGTACCTAAGATGATGGTTTATGAACTTGCCCACCTCATCAACCAGGATAAGGATATCATTCCCTCAAGAATTCTTCAAAAAGCCCCTTCTGCTGAACTGAAGCCGGGCCAGAAGGACCAGGATGACCTTCCGCCTTATGAGATTCTTGACGGTGTCCTAAAGGCATACGTGGAAGAAAACAAAGCGTCAGAGGAAATCATTGCCATGGGCTTTGATCCTGCGATCGTCAGGGAGATCATTAGTCGCGTTGATCGCAACGAACACAAGCGATATCAGGCCCCGCCCGGACTCAAGGTCACTACAAAGTCTTTCGGCTACGGGAGAAGATATCCCATGGCTTGGAAGCCTTGGGCATAAACTCGCCCCTCTTCGTGACAAACAGCCTATCTTATACTTACCACTACTTATCATCCGATCCATCTCTTCCTAGAAGCAAATCTGGCACAAGCCGAACAGGGTTTGGCAAGCTTGTCCGAGAAACCTGCTATTGTTCTTGTTGACGTGCCGAAGCCGATCTGTTACGAAGGGCACGCAAAAAATCGTTTGATAGCCATTAGCTGACAGTGGAAGGTGTTTTTCTATGCCAAGACGTGACGACATAAAGAAAGTGATGATTATCAGTTCCGGGCCCATCGTCATTGGCCAGGCGTGCGAGTTCGATTATTCCGGTACCCAGGCCTGCAAGGCCCTGCGGAAGCTGGGTTATGAGATTGTTCTGGTCAATTCCAATCCCGCAACCATCATGACGGACCCCGGCATGGCCGATGCGACCTATATCGAGCCCCTGAACCTCCAGGTCATGAAGGAGATCATTGAAAAAGAACGGCCTGATGCGCTCCTGCCGAATCTGGGCGGCCAGTCCGGTCTGAACCTCTCCTCAGAGCTGGCCCGTACCGGCGTGCTTGAGGAATACGGCGTCCAGATAATCGGCGTTGAGGTGGATGCCATCAAGCGGGGCGAGGACAGGATTGCATTCAAGGATACCATGAACCGGCTAGGTATAGAGATGCCGAAAAGTGAACCGGCCTTCAGCGTGGAAGAGGCAGAAAAGATTGCTGATGAGCTCGGCTATCCGGTTGTGATTCGTCCTGCGTACACCATGGGTGGAACGGGCGGTGGCCTGGTTTACAATGTGGAGGAGCTGCGTACCATTGCCAGCCGCGGCATCTCGGCAAGTCTTGTAGACCAGATATTGGTTGAGGAGTCGGTGTTGGGATGGGAGGAATTAGAGCTTGAAGTGGTGCGCGATGCGAAAAACCAGATGATTACCGTCTGTTTTATCGAGAATGTTGATGCCATGGGCGTTCATACCGGCGACTCATATTGCACAGCTCCCATGCTTACCATTGACCCTGAACTCCAAAAGCGCCTTCAAAAATGGTCCTATGACATTGTCGAGGCGATCCGGGTGATCGGCGGCACCAACATCCAGTTTGCCCATGACCCCAAGACCGGCCGCGTGGTGGTGATCGAAATTAATCCAAGGACCTCGCGCTCTTCAGCCCTTGCCTCAAAGGCAACCGGTTTTCCGATCGCGCTCATCTCCTCCATGCTGGCCGGGGGCCTGACCCTGGATGAGATCCCATACTGGAGGAAGGGTACGTTAGACAAGTACACCCCATGGGGTGACTACGTAGTGGTCAAGTTCGCCCGGTGGGCATTTGAGAAGTTTGAGGGTGCTCAGGACAGACTCGGCACGCAGATGCGGGCTGTTGGCGAGGTTATGAGCATCGGAAAGACGTACAAAGAGGCATTTCAGAAGTCGATCCGATCTCTTGAAAGCGGTCGCTACGGGCTTGGCTTTGCCAAGGACTTTCATGAAAGGTCCCTTGATGAACTGATGGAGATGCTGGCCGAGCCCACCAGCGAGCGGCAGTTTATCATGTACGAGGCCCTGAGAAAGGGTGCGAGCGTGGACGTGCTTTATGAAAGGACCTTTATTAAACCGTGGTTCATTGAGCAGATGAAGGATCTGGTTGTGCTGGAAGAAGAGGTGCTCAAATACAAGGGAAACTCAATACCGGATGATCTCCTGGTACAGGCCAAGAAGGACGGGTTTTCAGATAGATACCTGTCGGTGATCCTCGGCATCCCGGAAAAGGACGTCAGGGAGCGACGCACCTCTTTGGACGTGGTAGAGGGCTGGGAGCCTGTGCCGGTGAGCGGTGTAGAAAATGCTGCTTATTATTTCTCTACCTATAATGCTCCCGACAAGGTGGAAGCGAGCAATAGGCGCAAGATCATGGTCCTGGGCGGGGGGCCCAACCGGATAGGCCAGGGGATCGAGTTTGACTACTGCTGCGTTCATGCAGCCTTTGCGATCCGTGACGAGGGGTTCGAGTCGATCATGGTTAACTGCAATCCCGAGACTGTCTCAACCGATTACGACACCTCAGACAAACTCTACTTTGAGCCGCTCACGGTAGAGGACGTTTTGAGCATCTATGAAAAGGAAACGCCCGAAGGCGTCATTGTTCAGTTCGGGGGGCAGACACCGCTAAATATTGCAAATGAACTTGCCGAGGCAGGTGTGAAGATTATCGGCACATCGCCTGAGACCATAGACCTGGCCGAAGACCGCGACCGCTTCCGCCACACGATGCGCGAACTGGGTATTCCCCAGCCTGAGTCCGGCATGGCAAGTACCTTGGATGAGGCCTTTGGGGTGGCTGAAAGGATAGGCTATCCCCTCATGGTCAGGCCTTCCTATGTGCTTGGGGGACGGGCCATGGAGGTTGTCCATGACGAGGAGATGCTCAGGCGCTACGTGGCAGTGGCAGTCGATGTCTCGCCTGAGCGGCCTATTTTGATCGACAAGTTTCTGGAAAATGCCATTGAAGCAGAAGCAGACGCCATTGCTGATGGAACGGACGCCTTTGTGCCTGCGGTCATGGAACACATTGAGTTGGCCGGCGTGCATTCTGGAGACTCAGCATGCGTGATTCCGCCAGTTAGCATCCCTGAAAAACACATTGAGACCATTTACGAGTATACGAAGAAGATCGCAGTGGAACT
>JAUWXJ010000088.1 GCA_030616425.1 Desulfobacterales bacterium
CGTCAATAGGGGCGAATGATATGTTTCACCCAATGGGTGAAAGAGGCTAATCTAAGCACTGTGTCATAAAGTTGAGGATATCAGTAGATCATAACCTTTGAACCCTGAACCTAGAACCGATCAATTTAGGTATGAGTCCTGAAAAATAAACAATTAAATCCTTTTTTTAAGATTTTGTAGGCAAGTTTTAGGTATTATCATGACCGTCCCCCCATCTGCCAGACGTAACCATATCTGCAATATACTGAAGGAGAAAATGAACAACCCCTGAAATCATCTTCAGTTTATTCCTGGGGCTTATAGTTCCCCCTGCTACCGGAGTGTACGGGGACACTTAGCACACCGTCACCGTTAACATCCTCCAGATCGAACCACCATTTGTTCTCGAGCTTCGGCTCGCCGTACCCCATGATATCATCGCCCCAGACCGCAAATCTTCGGGCGATAGGCACATTTCGCATGGTCCACTCAACAAAACGATGAAAGGGTGTATAGGGCTTATTCCAGGGACAGACATTGATACACACGCCGCAACTCGAACCGGTTTTATTGCCGACTCTCTGCTTGGTGCAAGTTTCCACGTTATTGGCCCACTTTTCGTAGCCGTTATGCATCTCTTTGGCATCCGCACCGAAGGGGATCGACCCCGAGGGGCAGCACTTGGCGCATTTTTCGCATTTGGCGCAGAAGTCCTGGAGTCCGAAATCGATGGGCTTATCGATGGCCAGAGGCATATCCGTGGTGACGACGGCCGCCTTGAACCTCGTTCCCAGGAAGGGGTTGAGTACGATATCCCCCACCCGGCACATTTCTCCAAGACCGGCCCAGAGCAGGATCGGAGGAACCACAACTTGATAGTTCCGGGCATGATGAGCCCTGGCCGGGTATCCGAGCCTTCGTATGTATTCGGCCAGGATACAGGCAATAAAGCCGGATGTGGAATAGGACAGAAAACTCATGGGCCCGCTGATCCAGTCATTGCCGACCGCAGCCTCGGCGGTCCTCCAGTCCTGATCAATTATAATGGCAATAGCATATTTGTGAGTCAGATGCACCTCTTCGCCGTTGGGGAACGTGTTGCTGTATACAGCATAGCGCGGCAACTCGCAGATCCCTACCAGGTCCGTCCTCAGGAAATAGGCGGTTTGCTTGATATGGCGCGCCAGCACCTCCGGATCGTCGGGTAGAGGGGCTTTATGTTCCGAAGCGATTCCTTCCACCATGTCCTTCAGATTTCCGGACATCCAGGAAAGGGCTCCTCCAAGAGGGAATTTTTGTATGAACCGGTCCACCTCCTTCTTGAAGTGGGCTCCGAAGTCACCCCGGCGGCACCGCATAAAGCCACTTTCGCGTTCATCAACCCTTCGGACCTCATTATCTTGAATGCCAGTTGTAGGTCGATCAACCCGCTTCAGGACTTCAACAGGATAAGGATCCACCCTTTTACTGTTAAACGCGCGCTGATAAGTTGTTGCGATAGTCATAGATTATTCTCCTCTCAGGTTCCGGCCATTTGCAGACATCATTTCACCCCTTCTCATTGTCAGATTTACCTTCAATTTCGACAAAACCTTCATCTGCATTAATTTTTACAAAGTCACCAGTTTTGATAAGCTCTAAGGGATCGTTCTCGAGTTCATGAACCATGGGTGTGTCTGTTATTATGGCGCTCACCGCTACCACACCTTCGGCCTTGACATTGATTATTCCTTTGGGAGCATTACCCCGTTTAAAGGCCGCATAGAATTGCCAGGAGCCAGTTGTAGAGCCCTTTCCCGTAGGAAAAACAAGTATCTTGCCAGCTACACTCCTGCCTTCCAAATCATGGCTGGGCTCTCTAATCGTCCCGGTATCAGGGTCCATACCTCCGGTAAAGGATATGGGCATCTGAGACACGATCGCTTCCCCCTCCACAACCCCTGCAGTTACAGACCTGGCTTTGATTCTAATCATTTTTTACCTTCCCACCTTCCTGATATAGCAGTCTGGATGCATTCTCGAGACGATCCAAACCAGGTATCCATGCCAAAGAGGTTGTGCGCATAGTAGCTTCCCCTTGCAGAGTTAATAGCAATGACCCTTACTCCCTGTTCCTTCAGGTAAAGATGGGGACCGTCTGCCGCACCCACATCGGCCACAACGCGCACCCCACAAGACTTCAATGCTTCAAGAAGCCCCATCCTTTCACATAGCGTCTTGACCCAAGCAGATGTACAAATCCAGAGCTGCGTTTCAGGATGCACACTCTTGCCTTCCAGCATACCTGCGATCTCTTGAATCTCCTGGATACTACACTGGGGACAGCCAAAGATGACCATATCCACCTTGTCTTCAGAGGTGAAAGAAATCTCTCCATATGCTTGATCTATATCCTTTTGCTCAACAGATATACGATCCAAAGGCCTAACAGTTCCCCCAAAAGCGGCTTCCAGTGTAGGTGCCTCGGGTGTTATCCCTACCAAATGCACGAGGCCAACAGCTCCTGTTACCGTTAGGGTGTAAAGGATGCCCTTAATGTTCTGAATAGCACTATCGGCAGGCAGATTAACAAAAACCGGAATCTTATCGCCCACTATCTTACCGACTCGCCAACCTATGGCCTGATAGTCTGCCGTAGTGAACCCTTCCAGATTCAATCGCTCTGTCTCAACTACTACTTGACCCCTTCTATTTTCCGTGAGATGCATTCCCCACTCTGGGATAACACCGGTAATGGCTGCGGCCAAGGCGACGTGATCTCCATCCCGGTTTGATCTCGCCCCAATCACGGAATTGGCATACACTTGACTACCAGAGGAGGCCCAGGCAATATGATCCCCGAACCGAGGCACATTCCCCAGCAAATAGTGGTGGCATGAATAGGTTAGTGTCACCCCAAGTGATCTTAACACAGCATCGATCCTTCTCTGTCTATCTTGGTACATTTCGGGTACCTTGAGTTCCTCCCAATCATCAAAATCAAACATTTCAGGATTTTTGGTCGTGTACACTGATACCTTTGTACCACCCTGAGCCAAATCCTCCAGCCATTCAATCCCCTCGTCCATCAGCACCGGGTAATTGCCTGCTATGTGGACACTAGTGATGGGAATCATTCTTTCCGCATTGTAACACTCCCCATAGGCCACCAGGATCTCCATGGCCTTTCGGGCACCCCGACCGTGCTTTCCCTCGAGCATTTCCTGTTGTTTCTTGCTTAGTTCCATGAGCCCTCCTCACATTCACCTCAGACACAGGCTACCTATTTGGCAATCAGTGTCGATATTTCTTAAGCTCCCGCTTTAGAATCTTGCCCTGCGGGGTCTTGGTAAAATCCTCCGGAAAAATGATTCTTAGGGTATATTCAACTAAGAACAAGGTAAGCCCATTTTGAAGCGCTTCTTCCTAATGTGAAGTCCAAATGGACGATAATTGAATTAAGGATACATATCTACAGTTGATAGAAATACAAAGAGTCCCTGAAGTCAAGAAGAATCGGCTTTTAGGATTGCTTCAGAATCAACGATTTTGGTCTGGGGAAGGATAAGGGGAAACCACATGCAATTAATCCGAGGTATTCAATGAGGGACTTATAATATCTCACCAAGAACTGTAAAATTCCCGAAAAGCCCGCATATGTCCAGGGACATCACAAGATTTGAGATAAACGCCTAAGCTATGATAGATAGCAGGTATCTCAAGACGAGAGAATGATGAAAGGGAAGGTGTGTTTAAAGCAATTTGGGATTTCTGGGTGAGGTTTTAACATATTTTAAATTAAATGTTACGGAAATGCACATCCCTTGATACCTTTTTATAAATCAATCTCTGCCGAACGTCCCCTTTCTATTTTCGGGAGGTGGCCATCCAAATTCCGAGAACCCCCAAACCGATACTGACCAACAAAAGAAGAAAGGGAAGAAGATAGCTCCCGATTTGATCGTAAAAATACCCGCCCACATAGGCCCCTAAAGCCCCACCGAGCCCAAATTCTATTGACAGTGTTGCCATAATGCGGCCGAGTGAATCCCCAGGGAAAAGATCGCCCATTAGGACAGCATAGATTGGTCCCAACGCCCCCTGACCGAAACCATAGAGGATTACGAAGGAATAGAGGAGCCAGGGAGAGGCGGTATCTTGTACAAAGAGAAGGAGGAATACGCCCAAGAAAGCGGCGCTACTTCCCAAGGTAAACCCGATTTCCCTGCCAATACGATCTGAGAGGAAGCCGAAAAGAATCCCACCTACCGACCCAAAAAAACCCACCAATCCAAGGAGTGACGCAGCCAGTATCTGGCTGTAACCTGCATCCATCACGTAAATGGCCTGATGAACTAACAACATGTTGACAAGAAAACCATGGCAAAAGACCATCAGGGCCATCCACCAAAAAGCCCGGGTAACAAAAGCAGCCTTAAAGGTCCACCGTTCCGGGAGATTAGGAGATCGCCTATCTTTGCTGGAACCTTGCCCTTGAGGTGAAACGACTCTGCTAAACTCTGGATCAATGCCGTCTGGATGCTGGCCTACTTCCTCTGGAGAACGCCGCTGAAACAATGCTGTCGCCGGGATGACCAAACCGAGGATGATGCCGGCGAGGATCAGAAAGGCCGAACGCCAGCCAACGGTCTCGATCATAAACTCACTCAAGGGAGCAAGCACCATGGCCCCTATCCCTATTCCCGATAGTACTAAGCCACTTGCAAACCCTCTTCTCTGGATGAACCATCTAGGAATGAGAGTCACGTGGGGAGCAAAACTTATGGTGTTGATGCCTATGGCTATAACTACCCCAAAGATGAGGTACAGATGCCAGATATCAGTGATCCGGCTAGCTGTGAGAAGGCCTATAACCAGAAATATTGCACCTAAAGGAAAGAGCTTGCGAGGGCTAAAGCGATCTATGAGATTTCCCGTTACAGGCGCAAAGAAAGCATGGACCACCATAGCGAGTGAAAAAGCTCCTGCGGTTTCCCCTCGACCCCAGCCATATTCTCCCAGGATAGCTATATAAAACACCCCGAAAGAGACACGGATACCCAAAGCGAGAAAGAGGGTTAAAAACGAAACGGCTACAATCACCCAACCGTAATAGAATCTGTGTGATTTCTTCTTCAATGTATAAGCAGTTCCTTTGAGAGTAATAGTTCACCGCAGAGACGCAAAGGACGGTGACCCGCCCGCCTCGCCTGAGCGAAAGCGATGGCGGGCAGGGGTTTATTTGTTTTTTGCTTTGCCCTGTGGATTTTTGTTATTCCTCTGGGGCACACACTTTTTCCCCGGGGGCATCCTATGGGGAGAGGAGTAAGAGAGTATAAGGGAGGATCAAGGTTTGCCCTTATCTAAATGAATTAATAATGACTAAGAGTCAAGAGCAGCCTTGACCCCTTTACTTGCACTGGTAGACGACTTTAGATTCTTCGGGGACTGAAAAAGCAATGTTTATTTCGGCTGTGCGTCGCGCGGATAAAAGGCCATCGACAACTTCGTGATGAAAGCACCGGCAGGCGTATTGGCAATGGTTCCGTCATCAGCAATTGCAAAGAATTTGCCGGTCGTTCGCATCTGATCCCAGTTATAGAAAAACACGGTAGAGACGGGCAGACCGAATTCGCGAAAGGCAAAAATGTATTGATTATCGTCGAACTTGTATACGGTGGCCAAGTCGACATCGCCTTCGCCACGCAGCGGTCCTCTAATGCATTGCCAGGCATAGCGCTGCGAATTCAGGTAGATATGTTCGAAACATTGCTCAGGGCTATAAGTATAGAGCCCGCGCAAGCCGATTAAATCACGCGTTGGCGCAGGCGTGCGCCCTGTCGGCGGGATTGCCGGGTCACCGAGCACGCCGGGCGCGAAAATATGGACAGCCCGCGGCTCATTGCCGACATCGCCTTCGCGCATGATCGTGCGGACAGCGAGAACTTGCCGTGTTTCAGTGTTAACGATAAAGGTCTGCGACTGACGAGGCTGATGGGTAAAGGTCAGGTCGATGAAATAGGTTTGCGGCGCCACTTCCACCGCCTCACACCAGTCCGTGCCGCGATTGTTGCCGCTGTGCCAGATGCCTTTGTTGAGATCGGCGAACTCGAGATCGAAGGATGTCCCCGAGTCGAGCGTGATCTTTATCGTCTGATTCACCAGCGCCGTTGTCTGGGGAAGACGGTTGGTCGCCATTTCCGACGCATAGTCCTCATACTTGTAATTCGTTTCAGCCTCTTTCTGTGGCACTGTTCACCTCCCGTGAATGATAGGTTGTTATAGTGTTGGCGATGTTGACGGCCTCCCATCCAAAATACTACCGCAACAGGTCTCTTACCTTCAAATCGGCGGCCACATCGCCGAGCTCCAGGTCCCGGAGCCTGGTCTCTGTCGGCAGACCGCTTTTAACTTCCCAACCGCGCAGTTCGTAATACTCGCTTTTCAGTTTTTCAAAGTCGGCTCTTTCTATTCTAGCACCCTGTCGGGATACGATTTCACCGTCCTTGCCCGGAACCACGCAATCAGGATTAAAAAACACATTCTGCAAGGGCTCTTCATGAAGATAATCCATGAGCCTATCTCCCTGTCTCCCACCCCACCCCTGCCGGAGCAGTATCGCCCTTTGCAGATTATAGATTCTTTCCCCGATTTTATTCAATCCCGCCTCATCTATTTCTTTGCCCGTAATCGCGGATAAAACCTGGCTTTCCATGGTCGGGTCGCCGGTATGGTTCTCGGCGAACCGGACCCAAATTATGGGCCACAGAAAGTCGCAGAGGATAAGGCTTTCCTTGGCATAGGTACGGTCCTGGATTTTCTTGGCGGCCAGAGCTTTCCCTTCGTAGGTGGAAAAGTCGGCGGCGGCGGCGCCGCCCCAGAAGTTCTCGGCAACGACGCGAAAATCATCGAAAGATAGAAAGGCATCGTCTTGCCCTTGTGTCCAATTAAGCCACATCCACAGGGCATGCGTTAGTTCATGAACCTGGTTTACAGGTCTTCTTTGTTCGGTAGCGTAGAGAAGCGCATTGGTTAAAACGAGCCTGGGGTCATAGTCCCTGGTTTCATTAGCACTGGTAAGGATCGAGGCGCTTAGCAGTTCCTGAGCTTTTTGCCCCACCTTCGCGGCGGCTTTTATCGTGCCCCGCGCCAGTAAATCTCCAAAGCCCTCCCGCAACGCTATTTTCCTGGTTAGTTCTTCAATAAATTCAACACTGCCTATCCTTGACAGCGGCAATCCGGTATCTTCCTCCCGCAAGACGCCTTCCTGATAACAGTTGGAAAGCCACGCAATTAAGGGCTGCATCACGGTCGTATCCAGCCCGTACCTGTCACATAACCTGATGGCCAGCAGCGACACTTCCTGCCAGTCATCATGGTATTTTTCCGGTATTTCCCAATAGACGTGCACCGCCTGGCAGAAAAACTTGAAGCGCCGGCCACCCTCGGCCTTATATGATTTTCTAAAACAACCGCTGACACAACCATAGCAGGGGCGGAGCTTGGTTCTGCCCGGTATATCCACAAGCCAGTTTTTCCAGGTATCCTTTCTTAACTCAAGTATCCGTTCCGCGAGATGGCTAAGCCTTTCCGGGTCAGCGGCTTGGGGCCGCTTATTTCCGGCGACGACGATAGCCTTCAGCCGTTTCGACCCCATAACGCTACCGAGTCCACTGGCTCCGGAAGAACCATCATCAGTAAGCATGGTGGCAAAGCAAACCAGGTTTTCGGCGGCCGGGCCGATAGTTAACACACTCACTGCCTTACCCAGTTCCGCTTTCAGATGATCAACCGCTTCAAAAGTAGTCTTGCCCCACAGGGATGAGGCGTCCCTTATTTCTATGGTGTCGTTGTTTATGAACAGATAGACCGGCTTATCGGCTTTACCCCGGACAACCAGTCCGTCATAGCCGGCGTATTTCAGCCAGGAACCCCACCGGTCTCCCAGGTTGGCATAAGAAAACGCTTCCGGGTCCATGGCGGGTGATTTCGCGCAGATTTGCCATCTGCAGCCGGCCAGTCTGGTAAACCCGGCGACAGGTCCGGTGACGCATATCAGGCAGTTATCCGGGTCCAGAGCCCCGGTTTGGGGAGGCACCAAGTCCCAGTAGAGTTTGGCGGCAATGCCTCTACCTCCCAGGAACCTGTCCGCATAATCGGCAGATGGCAGACTGGCAGTGCTGCCATCGGATAAATCTATCGTTAGAATTTTTCCGGCATACCCGAATTCAGTCACGGTTGACCTTCAAATTCGTTGATAAAATGATAGAATTCCCTTTGTTGGATGGAAAATATAGGTGAAGTGGCCTTGTATATCAAGGGAAAAGTGTCCATAACATATACGGTTCTTGGGTTAGGCTATGGCGGGAGGGGTATCAAGGACAGGGATGAATCTTTACAGCGATGGAATTTATTGGGTGTTGCGTCTTTATTGACTAACCAGATCCCTATGTGTTTCGCTATTTGTAAACTGCAAAAGTAAAGGACGTCCCTGAAATCACGCTGAAATCACGAATTTGCTATCAGCCATCAGCTAGTTTGCTTTTCGCCTCAAGCCTAGCGCTCCTTTTGCTCTATGCTCTATGCCTCTTGCTTTTGCCCTCTTTGCTTTGAACTTTCAGCTATGAGCTGTTTACTCTATGCGCCATGCGCCATGCCCTCTGCGTTGCCTATTTTCTACCTAGCAATTCAATGTTGCTTTTTTAGATTTTGTAGTATATTAAGTGGCTTAAGCTTTAATAGCATGCAGCTATCACCTTTAGGGTTGAGGTTTCAGGTGTTCATCGCTCTGCGCCATGCCCTATGCGCTCTGCTTTATGCTCTTTACTTTTTACTCTATGCTCTATGCTCCATGCGCTCTGCTCTATGAGCCATGCCATACGAAGACCGGGAGGAGTAGGATTTTGCGGGTTTGGAAAATTGTCAAGAATCGAGATTTGACCCTGGATTTACTGGATTTACGAGAGAGGTTATCAAATGAATGATTCATTAGAAAAGGCGATAAAGACTATCGTCAAGGTAGCCGAACCTGACAAGATTATTCTGTTTGGCTCACATGCGAAGGGAGATGACAAACCTGAAAGCGATTATGACCTTCTTGTTTTGAAAAGAGGTGTCAAAAAAC
>JAUWXJ010000105.1 GCA_030616425.1 Desulfobacterales bacterium
TGCAGACCGGGTTTTCTTCTGCAATAGCGGTGCAGAGGCTAATGAGGCGGCGATCAAACTGGCCCGAAAATATTTCAAGGATCAGGGTGCCCCAGAGCGATTCAGGATCATAACCATGGAGGGCTCTTTTCATGGTCGGACTATGGCCACACTGAGTGCCACCGGCCAGCCAAAGATTCAGAAAGGCTTTGAACCACTTGTGGACGGTTTTGACATTGTTTCCTTTAACGATCTGGAAGCGGTTCAAGGGGCGATTACTGCGGAGACCTGCGGGGTTATGCTGGAGCCTGTCCAGGGCGAAGGCGGTGTTCGATATCCTGTCCCCGGATACCTGGAAGGCCTGAGAAAACTCTGCGACCAGGAAGGATTGCTACTTATCTTTGATGAAGTACAGACCGGAATGGGCCGTACAGGAGAACTCTTTGCCTATGAGCATTTCGGCATGACGCCTGATATCATGACGCTGGCCAAGGCATTGGCCAATGGGCTTCCCATGGGCGCGATGTTGGCCAAGGAAGGGGTTGCCGCTTCGTTTACCCCGGGTTCTCATGCCTCAACCTTTGGCGGGACCCCGCTGGTTGCAGCAGCAGCCCTTGAGGTGATGAAGATTTTTGTGGAGGAGGGAGTACTTCAGAACTGCAAAAGGGTAGGGCAGTATTTCAAGGATCGGCTCATTGATCTGAAGTCAAAATATCCCTTTATACAAGATGTCCGTGGCATGGGGCTCCTACTTGGCCTTGACCTTGCCATTGATGGTACCTTTGTTGTAAGGGCATGTATGGAGCAAGGATTCTTGATCAACTGCACACAGGAACATGTTCTGCGGTTTATCCCGCCGCTCATTATTCAAGAGGAACAGATAGATTCACTCATCGCGTGCCTGGACAACATATTTAGGGAGATGGCAGCAGAAAAGTGAAGCCTCCCCGCCCTCCCAGGCGGGGCTTGCGGGGAGCACGCAGGTCATGAAAAAGGATCTTGTAACATTAAGGGATCTAAGTGCTGATGATTGTGAGGCGCTGCTTGAGCGGTCGCTCGAGCTCAAAGTGCGACATGCAGCCGGCATCTCCGATCAGACCCTTCAGGGGAAGACCCTGGGGATTATCTTTGATAAGCCCTCTACCCGGACCCGGGTCTCCTTTGAAGTAGCTATGATTCAGCTTGGCGGCACGCCGCTGTTTTTGAGTGCGCAGGACACTCAGTTGATTCGAAATGAACCGATTGCCGACACCGCCCGTGTGCTTTCAAGATACCTGGATGGTTTGGCGGTCCGGACGTATTCTCAGGATTTACTCAACGAACTGGCAGCAGCAACTTCAATCCCTGTCATCAATGGCCTGACCGATCTCTATCATCCCTGTCAGGTCTTGAGTGACCTTATGACAATCTTAGAAAAAAAGGGGAGGCTGGAGGGTCTCAAGATCGTTTGGGTTGGAGACGGAAACAATGTGGCTCATTCCTGGCTGAACGCAGCGGCTATTTTACCGCTAAACTTGGTGGTCGCCTGTCCCGAAGGGTATTACCCTGACGAGGCTATTCTAAAGGCTGCTGTGGAGGATGCAAAAGGTGAGATCGTTATGCTTTCTGATCCTGAAGAAGCGGTTCGCGATGCAGATGTTATCTATACAGATGTCTGGGCCAGTATGGGTCACGAGAGTGAGTACAAGCGGCGAAAGGAGTACTTTGCACCCTTCCAGGTGAACGAGGACCTGTTGATCCGGGCCAAACAAGACGTAATAATTATGCACTGTCTGCCGGCCCACAGGGGCGAAGAGATAGATGCGGAAGTGCTGGAGGGAGCCGGCTCGGTCGTGTGGGATCAGGCAGAAAACAAGCTCCACATGCATAAGGCGATCTTGGAAAGACTTTATAATTTGACTAACCGCTGAAAAATCGATTCTGTTGGAGGTTGGATGTCGGAAGATGTTAAAAAGATAGTTCTGGCCTATTCAGGAGGGCTTGACACGTCTGTTATTTTGAAGTGGCTGATCGAGACCTACGACTGTCAAGTGGTCGCCTTTGTAGCTGATGTCGGCCAGGGAGAAGACCTGGACAGTATGAGAGAAAAGGCCATGGATACAGGTGCCGCAAAAGTCGTGATAGAGGACCTGAAAGAGGACTTTGTGCGAGACTATGTATTTCCAGCCTTTCGTGCCAATGCCATATATGAAGGCCACTATCTCTTGGGGACTTCCCTGGCACGGCCCCTTATAGCCAAGCGCCAGATTGAGGTGGCTCAGAAAGAGGGCGCGGATGGGGTAAGCCATGGAGCCACCGGCAAGGGGAATGACCAGGTGCGATTTGAGTTGGCCTACCAGGCCCTGGCTCCTGAATTGAAGATTATTGCGCCCTGGCGAGTATGGCACTTGACTTCACGGCAGTCGCTTATCGATTATGCCAAAGAGCACGGTATTCAGGTAGCTGCAACCCAGGAAAAACCTTACAGTGTGGATCGAAACATCCTTCATGTCAGCTATGAGGGGGGGATACTCGAGGATCCATGGCAAAGCCCCCCGCAGGAGATGTTCACAATGACCGTGTCTCCCCTTGAAGCACCTGACAAGCCGGAGGTTGTGGAGGTCACATTCGAGAAAGGAGACCCTGTAGCCGTAAACGGAGAAAAGCTTTCTCCTGCTGAGCTCCTTGCCATACTGAATACGCTTGGGGCAAGAAACGGCATAGGGCGGGTCGATCTGGTGGAAAACCGTTTTGTAGGGATAAAGTCTCGAGGCGTGTATGAGACCCCGGGCGGCACTATCCTGAGGGTGGCTCACATGGCTATAGAGTCGATTACAATGGACCGCGAGGTAATGCACCTTCGAGATTCGATGGTTCCGAAATACTCTGAACTCGTCTACTATGGATTCTGGTTCTCACCCGAGATGAAGGTATTGCAGGGGATGATAGATGAGACCCAAGAGACGGTTTCAGGTACTGTACGGTTGGAACTTTACAAGGGAAACTGCCACGTGTTAGGCCGAAAATCTGACACGTCCCTCTACATGCGGGACTTTGCTACATTTGAAGAAGACGAGGTCTATCGTCAGGCGGATGCAGAGGGCTTCATCAAGCTTAATGCCCTGAGACTTCGTATCCAGGCGTTGATGAAACAAGAGAAAGGGTAGGGTGTCCCATGCTGAAGAAACCGTGGGATGGCAGATTTACTGAAAAGACAGACCCGACTGTGGAGTCTTTCACCTCTTCGATCGCCTTTGATAAGCGGCTCTATCTTTATGACATTGAGGGTAGTATAGCGCACTGCCGCATGCTGGCCAAACAGTCGATCATTACCGAAGAAGAGGCATCACAAATTATAGAAGGGCTTAACAAGATTGCCCGGGATATCGAGCGCGGCAATTTTGAGCTTGACGAATCGTTGGAAGACGTTCACATGAACGTTGAAGCCCGACTCACTGCTGAAGTTGGTAAGGTCGCACAAAAGCTGCACACTGCGAGAAGCCGAAACGATCAGGTGGTACTGGATGTTCGAATGTATATGCGTGACGAGATGGCAAACATACTCACAAGGATTACAGGTCTGTGCCAGGTGCTGGTGGGCTTGGCAAAGAAACATATTGATGTCGTTATGCCGGGATATACACACCTTCAACCGGCTCAGCCAGTCCTTTTTTCACACCACCTCATGGCCTATTATGAGATGTTTGAGAGAGACAGGGATAGATTCAAGGAGGCGCTCAAACGGATCAACGTGATGCCACTTGGTAGTGCGGCCCTGGCCGGGACAACATATCCGATCGACGTGGAGTATACAGCCGAGCTCCTCGAATTTCCCGAGATTTCTGCCAACAGCATGGACGCTGTGAGTAGCCGGGATTTTATTATCGAGTTTTTAGCTGGGGCCAGCATCTGCATGGTCCATATGAGTCGCCTTTCAGAAGAGCTGATCCTGTGGTCATCTGCTGAATTCGGCTTTGTGGAAATACCTGATGCCTTTGCCACCGGGAGTAGTATTATGCCCCAGAAGAAAAATCCAGACGTGCCGGAGTTGATCCGGGGCAAGGCAGGGCGGGTGTTTGGGAGCCTGATGGCGCTTCTCACTCTGATGAAGGGCCTCCCCCTTAGCTACAACCGGGATATGCAGGAAGACAAGGAGCCTCTGTTTGACACAGTCGACACCCTTAAGGGATGTCTTGAGATGTATGAAAAACTCCTTCCAAGCTTGAAGGTGAATCAGGCGGCCATGGAGAAGGCAACTTCAAAAGGCTTTTTGAATGCCACGGATATGGCTGATTATCTGGTAACCAAGGGAATGGCCTTTCGGGATGCTCACCGTTGTGTGGGGGAAGTCGTACGGTACGCAATGGATCAAAACAAAAAACTGCAAGAACTTTCCCTGAGTGACCTGAAGAAATTCTCCCAAGCATTTGAAGATGATGTATTCGAAATTCTGACATTAGAACAAATGGTTGACAGGCGGGTATCTGCAGGCGGTACAGCCAAGGAGAACGTGGCCAAGGCGATTAGTGAGGCAGAGAAGGCCCTTAAGCTTGAAGCGGTTGAAAATGAATCTTATGCGAGGAAAAAGAAAACACCAAAATAGATTTCTTTTTCTGATTTGCGCGGCATTTTTGATCGTTTGCCCGGCATGCGGCAAAAAGGCCTCTCCTGTGGCACCTGGGGCCATTGTTCCACCCGCGGTAAAAGACCTCGAGGCAGAAACCATGGGGGACAAAGTGCGATTGACCTGGTCGCTGCCGAAGAAGGGTAATACACTATTTGCCGGACCGGGATACTTTGGGGTTTATAGGTACAAGTCGCATGGCTCGGTGGAGACGTGTCCGGGATGCCCGATCCCTTTTGAACACTTTCTTGACATCAGACTCGATGACCGTGAGCCGGCAAGGGTGGAAGGGGATCGAATTGTCTGCTACGACAAGATAGAGGCGGATCATCGCTATGCTTACAAGGTTGTAGTCTATCACAAGAGCGGTGGAGTGAGTGAGGATTCCAACATCGTGCAAATAACGACAAATGACAGATAACAGATAACCAGCAACCAGTAACGAGTGACTGATAACGGATCCCCCATGCATCACTTTCACTACCGTGACAACCATATGTTTTGCGAGGACGTTCCTCTCTTGAAGATTGTGGAAAATGTGGGGACCCCCTCTTACGTGTATAGCCATGCTACACTCCGGCACCACTTCTTAACCTTTCAAAAGGCCTTTGAGGGCGTGCCGCATCTGATCTGCTTTTCCGCAAAGTCCAACTCCAACTTGGCTGTGCTGAAACTCTTTGCCGGTCTCGGAAGTGGCCTGGACATTGTGTCGGGAGGGGAGTTGTTTCGTGGACTTCAAGCAGGCATCCCACCGGAGAGGATTGTCTATTCAGGCGTGGGAAAGCGCGAAGACGAGATAGAGTACGCCCTTCAATCCGGTGTTCTCATGTTTAGCATTGAATCATTTCAGGAGTTGGAGCTCATAAATCACTGTGCCGGCCGCCTAAAAAAAAAGGCGCCAATTGCCCTTCGAGTTAACCCGGACGTGGATCCCAAGACTCATCCTTATATATCAACGGGCCTCAAAGAGCACAAGTTTGGGCTTGACACTAAGTCAGTGGTTGAAGCTTACAAGTCAGCCGCTGCTTTTTCACATGTGGAGGTAATAGGCGTTAGTTACCATATTGGGTCCCAGGTCACGGAAGTTGCTCCCTTTGTGGATGCGCTACACCACGTCAAGGAACTGATTACCACGCTTGAAAGCTTGGGTATCTCTATTTCATATCTTGATCTTGGGGGAGGGCTTGGGATCACGTACGATCGAGAATCTCCTCCTCACCCGAATGAATACGGCAGAGCGATCTTGGAAGCCCTTGGCGATTCACCCTGCACGCTGATCTTAGAGCCTGGCCGGGTAATTGTGGGCAACGCGGGTATCCTTGTGACCCGAGTGTTGTATACCAAGAGGGGTGAGACCAAGGATTTTGTAATTGTGGACGCGGCCATGAACGACCTTGTTCGGCCATCCCTTTACAAGGCCTACCACGCTATCGAACCGGTGGTAAGAAATGAAAAGGACACCATCAGGGCAGACGTGGTCGGACCGATTTGCGAAAGCGCTGACTTCTTGGCCAAGGATCGCGAGATTCCTCATGTAGAAGCAGGAGACTTGCTGGCAGTTATGAGTGCTGGGGCGTATGGATTTACGATGTCTTCCAATTACAATTCACGACCCCGAGCCCCGGAGGTAATGGTCAATCAGGATCAATTTTATGTTGTCAGGGAGCGAGAGTCGTACGAGGACCTGATCAAAGGGGAGTCAATCCCCCCTTTTTTGTAACAAATGATATAAGGCATCGGGCATCTCAGAGGATGCAAACCATGACACAGACTTCCATATCCTTTTACAAGATGGGTTGCAGCGGAAACGATTTCATCCTCGTGGACAATCGCAGCGGGATCGTGGACGAAAAGAACTTGACCGAATGGATTGCGTCAATCTGCCGCAGGAAATATTCGGTTGGAGCCGACGGTCTTATCCTTATCGAGTCTTCAGAGCGGGCTGACTTTAAATGGCGCTTTTTCAATTCAGACGGAGGAGAAGTCGAGATGTGCGGCAACGGAGGCCGGTGCGCGGCAAGACTTGCTTATCTGAAAGGGATCGCGGGTTCTCATCTCAGCTTTGAAACCAGGGCCGGACTGGTTCGGGCCGAGGTTTCAGGCAAGCGAGTGAAGTTGGAGATGCCTGAACCGACCAGGCCAGAGCTTGATTATCCTCTAAAAGTTGAGAAAGAGACCTTTACAGTGAGCAGTATCACGGTGGGCGTGCCTCATGTAGTCATCTGGGTGACTGACCTGGAATCAAGCCCGGTCTCCACGATAGGCCGGGCCATAAGGCACCATGAACGCTACGCGCCGGCCGGCACAAATGTCAACTTTGTACAGCCGTTGGACAATGGTGTTTTTGCGATTCGCACATATGAGCGTGGTGTAGAGGATGAGACCCTGGCCTGTGGCACTGGTTCGGTTGCCGCTGCCCTGATTGCTTGTGAAAAGGGGATGGCCGCCTCCCCGGCACCCTTTCAGACAAGAGGGGGTGAACTCCTCAATATCTATTTTGATAAGAACGGAGATGGTTTCCGCAGCGTGTTTCTTGAGGGAGACACACAGGTTATTTATGAGGGCCAACTTTGGGAAGAGGCTACCCTGGAGTGATGCATACAGGAGACGTGTCGCCCCACCACGGGCGGTATCCTAAAGGCATTTAGGCAACAGCCTCTTCAGGTGTTTTAACGGGTTGTTGCCCAAACCCCTTTTCGCTTTGTCTAAAACGTTTTTTGATAAATCTAAAGCTTGCTTCAGGCGATTTCAAAACTCGCCCTTCTGGCTCAACCAGTTGAAATCGCTGATCTTCCGCTTCGCCAAGATTTATTAGCAAAAAACGTTTTAATGACCGCTCAAATGAGCTTTTATTTAGGCAACAACCCCTTTTAACTAGTGACCAGTAATAGAGAACGAAATTGAAAATTGAAAAAGCTGAAAGATTAAAACGTCTTCCTCCTTATCTTTTCAAGGAGATAGATCGCCAGAAAGAAGAGGTTCGGGCCAAGGGGGTTGACATTATTGATCTCGGGGTAGGGGATCCAGACCTTCCAACCCCGCCCCATATCATCGAGGCCTTACAGAGAGCAGCCGCAGATCCGGCCAATCACCGATATCCTTCCTATTCGGGGATGGCTGAGTTTAATGCCGCAACGGCAAAGTGGTACACGCAGCGTTTTAACGTTGACCTTGATCCGGGTCAGGAGGTCGTGACCTTGATCGGATCCAAAGAGGGGATTGCCCATGTTCCCCTGGCCTTAATCGACCCGGGCGACATAGCCCTTGTAGCCAGTCCAGGCTATCCTGTTTATCATATCGGCACGCAGTTTGCCGGCGGGGAATCATATTTTATGGATCTTTTGAAAGAGAATAGATTCTTGCCTGACCTTGAGGCTATTTCACCGGAAATAGCACAAAAGGCAAAGATGATGTTTATAAACTATCCAAACAACCCCACGGCAGCAGTGGCCACAAAGGATTTTTTTGAATCGGTGGTCTCTTTTGCCAATGAATATAATGTCATAGTCTGCCATG
>JAUWXJ010000160.1 GCA_030616425.1 Desulfobacterales bacterium
TGAGATGGTGATGCCTGGGGATAATGTAACGATAGAGGCTGAGTTGATCACCCCTATAGCTATGGAAAAAGAGCTCAGGTTTGCCATACGTGAAGGGGGTCGTACGGTAGGAGCCGGCGTTATCAGTGAAGTAGTGGAATAAGGGGCACGTTGTGAGGATAATTGTTACATTGGCCTGTAGCGACTGCAAACGCCGGAATTATACAACAACCAAGAACAAGCGAACAACCTCGGACAAGCTGGCGCTCAAGAAATACTGCAGATTCTGTCAAACACATACCTTGCACAAGGAGACCAAATAACACGGTCTGTTGGATTCATTGGGTTTGTCGGGTTTATTGAGCCCGCCCTGGCGCTTCAGCTTGTTGTAAGGTGTTAAGCTGCTAATCCAGGTCTGTCTTCGACCCTGAGCTCACTTCGAGTGGTGACCTCAGTGGAACCAGACCGAAGGGGGCCCGGGTTATAACACAACAAACACAACTGCAGGCCAGTAGCTCCAACGGTTAGAGCACCGGACTCCAAATCCGGGTGATGGGGGTTCGAATCCCTCCTGGCCTGCCAATGGCCCAAATTGGAGTATTGGAGCAATGGAGTACTGGAGTGATGGATTTAGAAGCAGCTACTCCACTACTCCAACACTCCATTACTCCATATGGATCGCATAATGGCACGTCTAAAACGGAAAAGACCAGCATCGACAAAAAAGAAAAAACGAAAGGGCGCAGCAAAACCTGATAACCGGAGACCGGCCCTGAAGCAGGAAGAGGCTACAGGGGGGGCTGTTCAGCGGCAGGCCCTGCGAAACTCGGGGGTTCTTCCTAGGAGTGAGGTTCCCAAGGCGATTGCACCCTCGGGGCGTACTTTTCAGCCGGCCTTTTTGGCAAAGACTACGCAGTTTCTACGTGAGGTTAAAATAGAACTCAAGAAGGTAACCTGGCCCTCCAGAAAAGAGACCCTGGCATCTACGGCGGTAGTAATCGTTCTTGTCGTTATTATTTCCGCGTTCCTTGGTCTCGTAGACATGGGCCTGTCTAGCTTGATTCGTTTCGTGCTCAGATAGGGGCTTTGGGGAGAGACAATCGTGGCTTTAAAGTGGTATGTGGTTCACACCTACTCAGGGTATGAAAACAAGGTTAAGAGTGCCTTGGAAGAGCGGATAGCATCGTCTGGGCACAGTTACAAGTTTGGCGAAATCTTAATTCCCACCGAGGATGTGGTGGAATTAGTGAGGGGAAAGAGAAAGACCTCATCGAGAAAATTTTACCCGGGTTATATCTTAGTACAAATGGAGTTGACAGATGAGGCTTGGCATATGGTGCAGGAGACCCCGAGAGTGACAGGGTTCCTGGGTGGAAGGGATTCGCCTGCCTCTCTTACCGACGAGGAAGCCGAAAAGATCATAGGCCAAGTGGAGGCTGGAAAGCTCAAACCGCAACCAAAGTTTATGTTTGAACCAGGGGACGAGATTCGAGTGATCGATGGGCCCTTCTCAAACTTTACTGGCACTGTGGAAGATGTAAAGCCAGATAAAGGAAAAATTCGGGTCTTGGTGAGCATCTTTGGACGGGCCACGCCTGTTGAACTCGAATTTGTTCAGGTGACCAAAGTATAAACCCCATATGGTTTTCGCACAATTGTTGGTCAACAACAGGAGTAAATGATATGGCCAAAAAAGTTATAGGCTCGATTAAACTGCAGGTTCCGGCGGGGCAAGCGAATCCGTCCCCACCTATTGGTCCGGCCCTAGGCCAGCAAGGCGTCAATATCATGGAGTTTTGCAAGGCCTTCAATGCCAAAACGGCTGGCCAGGAAGGGATGATAATACCTGTGGTCATCACGGTGTACCAGGATCGCTCTTTCTCATTTATAACCAAGACTCCCCCCGCCTCGGTCCTGCTTAAGAAAGCAGCCAAGATTGCCAAGGGCTCTGGTGACCCTAAACGCGAGAAGGTTGGAGAAGTCACACGAGCCCAGATTGAGGAGATTGCTAAAACGAAGATGGTCGACCTGAATGCGTATGACATAGAAGGTGCTTGCAAGATAATAGAAGGGACTGCCCGGAGTATGGGTATCGAGGTCGTTTAATCGCGGGAAGGGGCTTAAGAGGAGTTACGTGAACATGGGAAAAAGAGGAAAAAAATACACAGCAGCCGGACAGAAGATGGACCCTGATAAAGGATACGACTTTTCAGAGGCCTTGAGATTAGCGGTGGAGATGTCTTATGCAAAGTTCGATGAGAGCATAGATGTAGCGGTACGCTTGGGAGTCGATCCACGGCATGCCGATCAGATGGTCCGAGGCACGGTGGTACTGCCAAACGGGACAGGCAAGGATGTCAAGGTGCTGGTGTTTGCTAAGGGCGAAAAGGAGAAAGAAGCTGTCGAGGCTGGAGCAGATTTTGTCGGAAATGATGATCTACTAGAAAAGATTAAGGGTGGATGGTTCGGGTTTGACAAAGCTGTTGCAACGCCAGATATGATGAGTGCTGTTGGACGTATCGGCAAGATCCTTGGCCCCAGGGGGCTTATGCCGAATGCAAAAGTTGGAACTGTTACTTTTGATGTGGCCCGTGCTGTCAGAGAGTTGAAGGCGGGCAAGATCGATTTCAGGGTGGAGCGTACTGGCATTGTCCATGCGCCTATGGGAAGAGTTTCCTTCGGTGCGGAGAGGCTTCTGGAGAACCTTGCTTCGTTTTTTGAGACCATTGTCCGTCTCAAACCCGCCAGCAGTAAGGGGACGTATCTGAAAAGCATAGCGATTTCAACAACCATGGGTCCGGGGATAAGAATTGATCCAGTGTATGTAAAGACTATTTTGAGATAAGGGGTATTTGAATGCGGAGTGCGGAATGCGGAATGCGGGATTTTGTCGTTGGAAGTTGTTCCCATTTCAGATTACGGATTGGGCCTACGGAATCCTTTTCGCGGGAGTGCGGAGTCACAGTTTCAGGCGTTTTCATTCCGAATTTCGAATTCCGAAATGGGAGGGGGGGGGAACGTACTTTTGAATCGGTCTGAAAAAGAAAAAGTAGTTGAAGCCCTGCATGAGAAGTTTTCAAAGGCCAGAGCCATGCTTCTAACGGACTTCAGAGGCCTTAATATGCCTGCCATGAATGAGTTGCGCGGCCAACTCAGGGGGGCCTCGGTTGAATACCGAGTGGTGAAGAATACCCTCATGTCAAGGGCTGCAGATGGAACTGACATGGCGCTTTTGAAGGAACATTTCTTGGGGCCGTGCGCGGTGGTGTTAAGCTATGAAGACCCCGTGGCTCCGGCTAGAATACTCATGAAATTTAGTGAAGATAATTCCGCCTTACAGGTTAAGGCTGGGGTCGTAGAAGGCCAGGTCGTTGATGTTGCCGGTATTAGAAGGCTCTCGAAACTTCCTTCTCATGAAGTCTTACTGGCACAGCTGCTTTCCCTAATGAACGCTCCTGTCACCGGCTTGGTGACGGTTCTAAATGGTGTGCTAAGGGATTTCACGAGTGTTCTGGGGGCGATCAGGCAACAGAAAGAAATGCCCCAGGCAGATTAATGAAATTAAATAAGTAGACTAGGAGGATACACAGAATGGCTAATGTTACCAGAGAAGATGTCATTGAATTCATTTCCAGTATGTCCGTACTTGAGCTTTCTGAATTGGTGAAGGAGCTGGAAGAAAAATTCGGGGTGTCGGCAGCAGCTCCAGTGGCCGCCGTCTCGCCTGCTATGGAAGCTGCTGAAGTCGAAGCTGAGGAGAAGACAGAGTTTGATGTTGTCCTAATTCAAGTGGGAGACAAAAAGATTCAGGTCATCAAGGTGGTCAGGGCAGTTACCAGCCTCGGTCTGAAGGAGGCCAAGGCTTTGGTGGATGAGGCTCCTAAGCCGGTGCAACAAGGGGTCTCGAAAGAGGAAGCGGAGGATATTAAGAAACAGCTCGAAGAGGCGGGTGCAAGCGTAGAAATCAAATAAGAGTTCGCCCCCCCACTTGGTTTTGTGATTCGGTGGTGTGGGCCATTGCCCGCAGACGATGATAGAATAATCGGTTCAGCCGTCAGTTAGCCGTGAACCGGACACGAACTGTATCTTTTGGCGCAGGCTTCACTTCGTGTTAAGCTGTTAGGTGCATCCCCGTGGTAAACCGTAAATCGAGTAACCAATAATGAACAAGGAGATCTTATGCCCGAGAGTCCCTTAACAGGTAAGCAGACAAGAAGGAACTTCGGAAAGATTCCAAAGATCGTCGAATTTCCCAATTTGGTCGAGATGCAAAAGGAATCGTATGCCCGGTTTTTGCAAATGGATGTTGCGCCGGAAAAGAGAAAAGACGAAGGCCTTCAGGGTGCCTTTAAAAGCGTCTTTCCCATAAAAGATTTTACGGGAACTGCCTCTTTAGAGTTTGTTTCCTATAGCTTTGGAGAAGTCAAGTATGACGAGGCCGAATGCACAGACAAAGGGATGACCTATGAGATCCCGATGCGTATTACGGTTCGGCTGGTGGTCTATGAGACTGACAAAGAGACTGAGGTCCAGAATATCCGGGACATTAAAGAACAGGAGGTCTATTTCGGCACCATCCCACTTATGACCAAAAGGGGGACATTTATCATCAACGGGACCGAGCGGGTTGTGGTAAGTCAGCTTCACAGGTCCCCCGGGGTGTGCTTTGACCATGACAAGGGCAAGACGCATTCGAGTGGTAAAATCCTTTATTCGGCCAG
Organism: Desulfobacterales bacterium; assembly: GCA_030616425.1. Taxonomy (GTDB): domain Bacteria; phylum Desulfobacterota; class Desulfobacteria; order Desulfobacterales. The sequence continues at coordinate 4,701 of JAUWXJ010000160.1, forward strand.
GATTATTCCAGTTCGGGGGTCCTGGATAGACTTAGAAATCGATCCCAAGGATTTTGTTTATGTTAGGATCGACCGCCGTCGGAAATTCCCCATCACCTTGCTTCTAAAGGCCTTTGGGTATTCGGGAGAGGAGCTTTTGTCCTATTTTTACCGTATGGAAAGGATCGAGATAACAGGCAAGCGCCCGCCTGCCACTGCGAGGCACAAGCGGGCAGGTCTGTACAAAGTGGTTGACAAGGACCTCCTAGTGGGGCAACGCGTGTCAAAACCGGTAAAACACCCAAAAACCGGCAAGGTAATCATCAAAAAGGGGCACCGCGTTACGACAACCACTCTCAAACCCCTTCTGAGGGCAAAAGTTCAGCGAGTCCCTATTGGTTTTGAAGATATCGAGAACAAGATCTTGTCTCACACCTTGATAGACCCTAAGAGTGGAGAGGTAATAGCTGCCCATAATGAGGTAATTGATGAAAACGTCTTTGAGAAAATCTTAGCTGCTCACATATCTAGTTTTGAAATACTTTACATAGATAACGTTAGAACCAGTGATTCAATCAGCAAGACCCTACAACTTGACAAGGTGGAAACCCAGGAGGATGCGCTGCTGGAGATCTATCGAAGGCTCCGACCAAGCAACCCACCCACCGTGGAGGTAGCCCAAGAACTTTGTCGTCAGCTCTTTTTTAGTTCATCTCATTAT
>JAUWXJ010000114.1 GCA_030616425.1 Desulfobacterales bacterium
TGACTTTCGGCATGTAATGCGGTTCTTTAAGAAGAACTATGCCCAGAGCAGCTCCCAGAGGGATACTGAGCTGGCGGAACGCTGCCACATAACTGACATTTGTCACATAATTCATAGACAAGAGAACGAGCCCATAGGTCAGATAGATTCCGAAACCGGTCAACGCGGCTGAACCCTTGAATGATTGGAGGACTTCGACAAGATTGCTCCGCTCCTGGAAGCTGAATAATATGAAGATCCCCACCCACAAAGACGTACTGATTGCCTCCAATACCATATATACCAATGTTGCATCAACCGGATGAAAAGGCCTGCCAGGGAGTTCACGAAGACGACGAAGGGCCTCGTCATCCACTATGGTGTAACCTGCGATTCCGATTGCGGCCAGTACCGCCAAAAGGCAACAGAGATTCAAATAGTCCTGGAAGCGGAAATCACGAAACACTTTTATCGGCAGCATTAAACACCCGGCCATCACGAGGATTATGCCGGCTATTAACCACCAACCCACCTCATGTCCTTTGCCCAGAAGAATTGTAATAACGACGACAAGAATTACGGGCAAGGAACGTGCCAGTGGATAGGCAATAGACATATCACCGATTCTGTAGGACCCTGCAAGTGTGGCCAGATAGGCGGCCAGAAAAAAACCGGACATTATGACAAATATCCACACAGATTGAGGAATCAGGGGAACCTTATTCCAGTAATAGGTGAGGATGGGTAAAACGATGAATACACCGATGGTGTTTGCCACCAAATAGAAAGCGAGTGTCGGATGTTGCCTTTTGCTGATAAAATTCCAACCGGCATGTGTGAATGCAGCAATCACAAGAAGAACCACAGCGGTCAAAGACATACCGGCGCTCCCTTTCCCAGATCTCGTTCAAGTGAGGCCATCTCGATATGGGCTATATTATTTAAATGGAAGTCCCATGCGGGTCAATTCCTCCAAGACGTCGTCATAAAGCCGATCATACTCTTCCGAGCGCTTGTGGGTTTTTAGATCGTACAGCTCCGGGTAGGTCTTTCCTTCAGTGCCCGGAGGCGGATTCTTAATGTCCTCTTCATACTTTTCCAAAAGGCGGTTGCACAACTCGCTGGCCCTATCCGCCGTCATCCCTGATTGGGCGATGCCGTGGGCTACGCCCGCATTGAAGAGACATTCCGTGGGGGTCACCCCGTCATTAACAACCGCCTTGGCCGGGTGAGACACCTGAATCCCGGCGTAACCCGAGGTAACAGCGGCTAGTTGAGACACGGCTGCCTCATAGAAATACATCTTCGTACAGGGGCCACCTACTGCATAAGGCAAGGCAATAGCACAATATCGGGTGTTTTGACTCGTCGCTCGACCCACTACGGACAACACCCATGTTCCCGCACGTGTGGAGGAACAACCGAGATTCATATCGATGGGTCCGGTCAGATGGTAGGCCCCTTTCATAAGCACACACCCTGCGATGTGATAGGTTGTCATCACCAGGGCGGTTCCAGGTGCACCGCCTGCATACCCCCCGAGGATAACTAGATCAGTGGACCCGACATTCGCCCCTATATAAGTTACGAAAGTCAGCTTGTTCAGGTTATTGAAATCCACGGTCATTTCCGCGATAAAGTCAATGAGCCAGCCATCGGATGGGCGAAGCCCAACGGTGGGGTAACAGCCTGCAATGGTACCGGTGGCAGACGTTGCTGCGGAGCAGAGGTTCAAAATGGGAAGCCCGGGTCTGCCTGCCCTCCACAGGGCTTTGCGTGCCGCTTCTATTGAATTGAAGACGGCGTAAAGCTCCAGTGGTGATCCACCCACAACCGGTATGCCCCTGACACTGGAAAGGGCCGGGATGCTGATGGAATTGGCCTGGGGAATGCTGGCATATCCCTCTACCTGGGCCATGGCAATCTCTTCCGAGGTGGCGACAGTACCGGTACCAATGTGACAAAAGGGCGGATTCTTGTCTCCGGGCTTTCTCGGTCTTAAAACACTCCGGTCTCGACCTTCCCCGAAGGTCCCTGCCTCCCGGTAGTCCTCAAGCCCTTTCTCGATTTCCTTCCTGTCAAATTGGATAATGCGATTGGTGTCAGCACAGTAGAGTCCGGTCATGGACAGAAACTCGATAGAAGCCTCATAGAGACGGTCAGCAAGGGCATCATCGGACGGTACCGGGTCCTTTGGATCGTACTTGATATCAAATTCCTTTACGATCTTTCGGATGTTGGGGATAAGGACCTTCATATGAAAGTCCTTCTGAGTAAGGATCGGACCGGTTACGGCCCTCTCAAGGTAATCAAGTAAACTCGGCACACTGCACCTCCTTCTTCAAGTTCATTTAAGGATCACTCCGCGCATTCAGAAGGCTCCTGGAGATGTTGACCGCATCAATCGCAGTGTCTCCATAACCGTCGGCCCCAATATCATCGGCCCATTTTTGACTGACCGGTCCACCTCCCACAAGAACAAAATATCTATCCCGGATTCCCATCTCTTTTAATACCTCGATGAGCTCTTTTTGATTCGGCATTGTGGTGCTCATTAGTGAAGAGAGGGCGATGATTTCGACTTTGTTTTTATCAGCCGCTTCAATTATACTAAGTGTTGACTGATCAATACCGATGTCCACCACTTCGAAGCCGCTGGTCTCCATAACCGTGCCCACAATATTTTTGCCGATGTTGTGAAGATCTCCCTTTACTGTTGCGAGCAGCACCGTTCCCTCTTTGTGCACCTGTTGCTTCCTCGCCTCGATCGCAGGTTCTATGATTTCCATTGCGGCGCTGAAGGTATCGGCAGCCATCAGGAGTTCCGGCAGAAAGGAATCCCCACTCTCAAACTGTGCCCCGACAACCCCCATTCCTTTAGAAAGCCCCTGATCTACGGCCTCTAGGGGATCGATTCCCGCTGTTAGGGCATTCTGAGCGTTCTCCCTCGCCATGTCCTTGTTTCCCTCGATGACTGCTGTGGCCAAGTTCTCCAGAACCTCTTTCTTGTCCATCTGTTTCCTCCTTCTTGAATTCCTTGATGTCTCTATTTGAAGTGAATTCCCATTTCTGCTAATTCTTCCTTGACCTCTTCGTAAAGCCGAACATATTCTTCAAGAGGCTTACGGGCCTTGAGGTCAACGGCATCATCGGATGGAAGGACATTCGGCATATCTTTACTTCTTGGGCATTATTGGGGTTGTGCGGATTCTATTCAGATAAAGTGCTTTCAGACACGCCTGTACCATGATATTCAATGTCACATCTTTGGCAAAGATGTATCATTTGGCAATAATGCACAATGCCAAACTCAAGTCAACATAATTAATTCCATATGATGAATGACAGAATATTATATGTTACCATCTAGCTTTGTTTTTTTGGAAAAGGTCTACATTGATTAAGAATGTCTGATATGTTAAGAAGAATTGTTACTTGACAACATAATCGAACAGAGTTTGTCTAATACTTTGGATTATAGAAAGGAGGTTCGATGCAATTCGCAGAATTTCTTACTCCTCAAGAGGTTGAACAGGTTCATGAGGCATCGCTGGAGATCCTGGAAAACACTGGCATCCTGGTCCGCAATGATAAGGCACGGGATATTTATGCCAGACACGGCTGCAAAGTGGATTCTGAAACCTTGATTGTGAAAATCTCTCCCAGCGTGGTCGAAGAATATCGTAAGGCGTTTGTTCCAACGTTTACATTCAAGGGCCGTGATCCGAAATTTGACCGGACAATCCCCGAGGACAGGCCTCTGATAGTAACGGCAAGCTCTGCCCCCAACATCATTGATCCCGAGACTGGCGAAGAGCGGCGCGCCACTTCCTCGGACATTGCAAACATCGCCTTTCTCATCAACGAGCTGCCGGGTTATGACGTCTTTTCGATTTCTACGCTTGCTGACGACGCTCCCGAAGGCCAGTTTAGCCTTTCGCGTTACTACCCTGCACTGAAAAACTGCTTGAAGCCGGTTCGCAGCAACACGCCGAGCATGAAAGATCTTATGGAGGTGCTTGAACTGGGCACCATCATTGCCGGAGGCAAGGAAGCTTACAAAGAGCGACCCCTTATTACCCATCACGACTGCCCTGTGATTTCACCCTTGACCATGGACGTGGAATCTACAGAAGAGGTACTTTACCTCACCGAAAACGGATTGCCCGTTTATGGCAGCATCGTCCCCAACGCGGGCATGACAGCGCCCATGACCTTATTAGGGACGCTGGCACTTGGCAACACTGAGTTCTTAGCGTTAAGTACGCTCATGCAGATGATCCGGCCAGGTACCCCCCTGATCTATGCCGTTCTGCCCACTGTAGCTGACATGCGAACAGCCAACTATGCTCCGGGGGCAATTGAAACGGGAATCCTGCAGATAGCACATAGCCAGATGGCCCGGTTCTATAATGTTCCGTCCGGTGGGTACATTGGCTTGACAAATGCCCATACGAACGATGCACAATCAGGCTACGAAACCGGCATGAATACAACAGGGGCGCTGCTCGCTGGAGCGGATATGCTCAACATGGGAGGCCTTTTAGGCAGCCTGATGACGTTTGATTTTGCTAAGGCCGTCATCGACAACGAAATTGCCTTAATGCTCAAACGTATCAACCGGGGTATGGAGTTCAACGAAGCAAACTTTGCCCTGGGTGTGATCGCCGAAATCGGGCCTGGAGGCACGTACATAGACAATCCCCACACCCTGAAACATATGCGCACCACCGCACTGCTGCCGAAGGTCGCAACGCGTGAGATCCGGACAACCTGGGAGGATAAAGGACGCCCCGATGTCAATATCCTCGCCATGAATGAAGCAAGGAAGATTCTTACCAGAGATAATCCCGCGGTATTTTCAGAAGATGTTGATAGGAAGATTCGCGCCCGGTTTGAGGGTCTGGTAGCAGGCAACGCCGGGTGGAAAGAATAGATCGATGGTAAGAGTTCAAAACGGAGGAGAATCAAATGGATAAGGGTGAACTTTATAATGTCCTGAAGGATGCCATGGTTGCATTAGAGCAGGACGCTGTTCTTACGAATACCCAGAAAGGGTTAGCGGCGGGGATTCCGCCCCTCGAGATCATTGAAAACGGATTGTTGCCCGGGCTGAATACGATCGGTGATCAGTTTGAGAAAGAGGAGATCTTTCTCCCTGAGCTTATGAAATCAGCAATGATCTTTCAGGCGGCAATGGGCCTCTTGCAACCCAAAATCAAGGAACAAGGCGCAACGGTCAAGAAGAAAGGCACTGTCGTCATTGGAACCGTCAAAGGGGACTTGCACTACATCGGCAAAGACATCGTTAAGCTCCTTATGCAAATCTCCGGATTTGAGGTGTATGACCTTGGTGTGGACGTTGACCCTTTTGCGTTCATCCTGAAGGCGGATGAGGTGAATGCCGACATTATTGCGCTCTCAGCCCTTCTGACAACCACCCTCATGGGCCAAAAAGATGTGATTGAGGCACTCGAGGGACAGGGCAAACGCGACAAGTATAAAGTGATGGTCGGCGGGGGTGCTGTAACAAAGAAGTGGGCAGATGAAATTAAAGCGGATGGCTACACTGAAACCGCATACGCAGCGGTTGTAAAAGCTGCTGAAATGATATCATAGGATTCCTGCATTTGGGCTTTTTCGACAGGTGCAACGCAGAGCCAAGCGATGAAATAGGAGGAACAAATGATAGATCTTATTGAAGTTTTTGATAGAGCTGACAGTGGCCCCTTAATTTCAGATACCGATTACTATATGAATCGTTTTGTGCCAGAGCTCAAAGAGGTCATCGAGCGGTACAAGATTAAATGGGATAGAAATAAAATCGAAAACACGGATGACGACCTTGCAGACCGCGTATTCCAGGCTGCCGTAGACCTTCTGGCGGAGGCGGGAGCATACTGCCCGGACACAAACAGAGTAATGGAATTTAGCCGAGAAGAGATCTTGATGTCGGCGGAGCAGGCACCAAAAGCCGCTTCTTTTGGAGAAGGACGCGAGGCAAAGACCATGTATGGACGAGATGTAGATGAGGATTCAATCCCCTGGGTTCATGTAGGCGGAGGTATCTACACAACCGACGAGCAGATTTACCTCGACACCGTGGAGGGAATGGCAAGTATTAACATTGTCGACTCTGTGAGTGTGCCATCCATTCTTCATATCCGCGGAAAAGATGCCAGAGCCCGCTCTCCACAGGAACTCTTGGCAGCAATAAAAACTGTCATTCTGGCTCGCGAAGGTATTCGACGATCAGGGCGCGCAGGCCTTCCCATTATTAATGGAATCTCGGCGGCTCCCAACTCTGTTTCTATGATTGCAGCGGCATCCCCCCAATTCGGGCTTTGTCCTAGCGATGGGTTCCTCATCGATTTTCTTTGTGAAATGATGGTCAACTATGAGGCTCTTCAGAAAGTTGCTTATTTCAATAGCATCAGTGCGAATATAGGGTCCACCTCAACGCCGCTTTTCGGCGGATATGCCGGTGGGGCGGAAGGGGTCGCCGTCCTGGCCACCTGCTACATAATTATGGGAAGCCTCATTTACCGGGGGAACTACCACTACAATGCTCCGCTTCATCAAAACTTGCGTATGTCATCCACGAAACCGCTCCTCTGGGCCATTGGCATGTCGAACCAGGCCAACGCCCGCAATATGCGGCGGCCCATGGTGAACCTCCCCTATCTCGGAGGCGGTGCAGGAACCAAGATGTACCACTACGAGATGGCCGCTTATATGCTCTCCGTGGTCCCAGCGGGCGGAAACATCTTCTCCGGGCATCCTGCCAAGTCGGTGGAACCGAACTCGCTCATCCCCAGAGACCACCAATTCCACGCCGAAATGGGGCTTGCCTCAGCAAAATACACCCGTAAAGACGCCGAGCCTCTGGCCCAGGAATTCTTTAAGAAATATGAAAATTTTATCAAGAATCCTACACCGGGATTTACATATGAACAGGTCTATGACCTTAAGACAAAGAAGACCATAAACGAAGAATACCTCCGGATTCAGGACGAAGTCCGAACAGAGTTCAAGGAGATGGGTTTTGAAGTCCTTCCGTCCTAATCCTCCTTCTCCTGCGATACAGCCTTTCCCGCCCCCCTGGCGCAACCTGCGCGGAACAAAATGCTGAAGTCTTATTACTTCGAAAGTGGAAGCTGTAGAACTCAGTTATTGCAAGTCAGCACGCCCTGGCACTATGGGATCGAATCAGCCTCCTAAGTCTATAGGGCCCTATGTGTTGGGATCAGCCTATTAAGCCTATACAACCAGCCTGCCCTGGTACGACGGGATGTGGATATACAACTGTTTTCACTGCTTATGAATGCCTCACTTTCCATCACCGTACCTTGACATACCAGGTCTGGGCCAGGGGTCTGGGCCAGGGGATAAAGATAAAAACTAAACTTGTGAATCCAGCATCTGGTGCACCCAAAGGGCACTATGTTCACAGTATAGGAAATCCCATTTCTTAGACAGGATAGACGGGATGTTCAGGACCTGCCTGCCGGCAGGCAGGTATAAAGAAAATCTTGTTAATCCTGTCAAAAAAGTTCCGCCGCAGGCGGCTAAGTTCAACCATACAATTCTGCAAACCCTGTGCCAAAAATACTGAGAAT
>JAUWXJ010000098.1 GCA_030616425.1 Desulfobacterales bacterium
CAACTTTGATACCCTCCTGATTGACACAGCAGGACGCCTCCATGTTGACGAAGCCCTCATGGCCGAGTTGAGTCGGATCAAGGAGGCTGTGCGTCCATCTGACATCCTGCTGGTGGCCGATGCCATGACCGGACAGGATGCGGTGAATATGGCCAAGGCCTTTAATGATGCCCTCGACATTGGTGGCGTGATTCTCACAAAGATGGAAGGGGATGCACGCGGCGGAGCGGCCATATCTATAAAGGCGATTACCTCAAAGCCTATTAAGTTCATAGGCGTGGGTGAGAAACTGGACGCCCTAGAGCACTTCCACCCGGACCGTATGGCATCCAGGATCCTGGGCATGGGTGACATCTTTTCTCTGATCGAGAAGGCCCAGATGAGCATCGACGAGAAGAAGGCCCGGGAACTGGAAAAAAAGCTGCGTAGAAATCAGTTTACCTTGGAGGACTTTCGTGATCAAATGGCACAAATCAGAAAGATGGGTTCCTTAGAGGAACTCCTGGCGATGATCCCCGGAATGGGTAAGCTCAAACAACTCAAACAGCTTAAGGTAGACGATCGAGAGTTGGTACGCATTACGGCTATCATAGACTCCATGACTGTCAAGGAGCGTCGCGACCATAATATCATAAACGCAAGCCGGCGTAGGCGGATTGCCAAGGGAAGTGGAACGTCCGTGCAGGAGGTAAACCAACTCTTGAAGAATTATGTTCAGGTGCATAAGATGATAAAAAAATTAAATAAAGGCGGCCTTAGTCCCTTCGGGCGGGGGATGTCGCCCTTTTAAGGAGGTATAGCAATCGGATGTCTGTCAGAATTAGATTAGCCAGGTATGGAGTTAAGAAAAAGCCGTATTATCGCATCGTCGTGGCTTCGAAGAACGCCCCTCGAGACGGGAAGTTTCTCGAGCTGGTTGGGACCTATGATCCATTAAAGAAACCGGCCGAAGTGACCTTGAAGCAAGACCGCGTGAAGGAGTGGCTTGAAAAAGGGGCCACACCTTCGGCAACTGTCAAGAACATCTTGGAAAAAGAGGGCTTCTTTACAAACACAGCAAATGCTTGAGACGGACTTAGTACAGTAGCTCACGTTTTTTTGAATGTTGGCTTTCTCTTGTAATGCTCTCAGGGGGTCCGGTTATGAAGGATTTGATCAAGTACATAGCCCAAGCGCTGGTCGATTATCCGGAGCAGGTAGAAGTTTCTGAGGTGCAAGGCGAACAAACCTCGGTCATTGAACTGAAAGTGGCCAAGGAAGATCTAGGAAAGGTCATCGGCAAGCAAGGCCGCACAGCCCGATCCATTCGGACTATTTTGAGCGCTGCTTCTGCCAAGCTCAAAAAGCGATCTGTGTTAGAGATCATAGAATAACGCGTCATGCACGAGGATGCCCTCATCCCCATTGGCAAAGTTGTAGGCACCCACGGGATCAAGGGCTACCTTAAGGTAATTTCCTACGCCGAATCATTGGCTTCGTTTGCACCTGGCAAGCATATAGCCTTAAGGCAAGAAGGTAAGCCAGTTGTAACATTCAAGATAGAATCGGCCCGTCCGCACAAGCGTGGAATCCTCCTGGTCCTAGAAGGTGTAGCCTCGATTGACGCCGCAAAAGCGTGGATCGGCTATGAACTGTGCGTAGATAAAACCGCCCTCCCTGAACCTGAAAGAGGCGCTTACTACTGGCACCAAATCATCGGCCTGGAGGTCTTTACAATAGATGACCGCCGGCTTGGTCGGGTGGCAGCTATTTTTCCCACAGGGAGCAATGATGTATATGTAGTCGATGACGGAAATAAGAAGCTCTTAATCCCAGCCATCGACTCTGTGGTGGTAGACATCGATCTAACACGCAAGACCCTGCGGGTGGACCTTCCCGAGGGCCTGGAAGATTGATGGACTGCAAGTGATCACAGGGGGGTGTCTCTCACAGAGCGCAGAGTTTTTTAAGCTGAATTGCTGAGAGGACAATTCAGCTTAAACTGCCACGCTATCGCGTAAGATTTTATTGGTATTGGACAAAGGTGCCAACTTGGGATCATAAATGCCCCGGCAGGGGCTGACTGTTTGGCCTGATTTTTCCACCCTGCCCTGTTAAATGCGCAGCCTATTTAACCGGGGTCAAAAAATCAGGCCAAGAAATTATTATCTCAGAGATCTCTGAGGGCTCTAGCGACCGAAGGGAGCGGGCGAGAGATCGCCGTGACCGATTTCATGAATTTCACGATTCTTACGATATTTCCTGAGATGTTTTCCGCGCTCCTCGTAGGTGGAGGGATTGTAAAGAGGGCGATTGAGCACCAGTACATATCGGTCGAGACCATAAACATCAGGGACTTTGCCAAAGACCGACACCGCGTTGTGGACGACCGCCCTTATGGCGGGGGCTGTGGGATGGTGATGAAACCAGAGCCGTTGGCAGAAGCTATTCGACAAGCCAAAAAGAAATATCCAGAGGCATACACTCTTTTGCTGACACCTCAGGGTCGAATCTTCAACCAAAGTGTGGCCCAAAAACTTGCGCAATGCGGTGGGGTGATCATGGTCTGTGGTCGGTACGAGGGAATAGACGAACGGGTCCGCGAGCATCTTGTGGATGACGAACTTTCCATAGGTGATTATGTCCTGACCGGCGGTGAACTTGCTGCCATGGTAGTCATCGATACAGTGAGCCGATTAATCCCTGGCACACTTGGCAATGAGGGCTCGGCCCGGGACGATTCGTTCTCAACTGGGTTGCTGGAGTATCCGCAATATACGAGGCCCAGGTCTTTTGAGGGAGCCAATGTGCCGGAAGTGTTGCTTTCTGGTGACCACGGTGCCATTAGGGAGTGGCGGCGACAGGCCTCACTGGTTCGCACAATCTTAAACAGGCCTGACCTACTCATGGAACAGCCCCTTACGAGGGACGATATAGAGTTTATGAAAAAACTCCAGCAAGATATCAAAACCATCATAGGCAAACATTCCACAGCGTCTTGACAACCTTAGGCAATCTTTACTTGGCCCTGATACACCATCCGGTGTATAACAAAAATGGCGAGGTGATTGCGTCGGCTGTTAGCAACCTCGATCTGCATGACATATCAAGGGCTGCCAAGACCTATGGCGTGCGGGCCTTTTATATAGTTACCCCACTGGCAGACCAGGGGGCACTTGTTGAGAGGATTGTTTCTCACTGGACCGAGGGTATAGGTGCCAGGTACAATCCCGACCGCAGCGAGGCGCTAAGACTCATCAGGGTCGCCGTATCTCTTGATGCCGTCCGGAATGAAATCGCCTCTAGCGGTAAAGGTGTGCCAATAACTGTTGTGACTGATGCTAGACCCCACCCGCGTAATATCAGCTATGGTGAGCTGACAGAGATGTTAAAAAGCGAACATCCTTATCTGCTCGTTTTCGGTACAGCGTGGGGACTGACGATAGAGTTCATTGATAAAGCCGACTATGTTCTGGCCCCTATTATGGGACATACAGGATATAACCACCTGTCTGTTCGCTCGGCTGCCGCCATTGTGCTTGACAGGCTATTAGGGGAAGACAAATTAAGCGCGTAACATGCGGAGGAAGATATGGAAGCGATCAACACAATTGAAAAGGAACAAATGCGATTCGACCTGCCGCATTTCAAACCTGGGGACACCATAAAGGTGTATGTTAAAATCAGAGAAGGGGGCAAGGAGCGGATTCAGGTATTTAAAGGGGTTGTCATTAGAAAGCGCAAAGGGACTACGAATGCAACATTCACGGTGCGGAAGGTCTCCTACGGGGTAGGGGTTGAGCGCATTTTCCCCTCACATTCTCCAAATATCCAGAAAATCGAAGTCGTTTCCCGTGGCCGGGTTCGTCGCTCACGCCTCTATTACCTCAGAAAGCTTAGAGGCAAATCAGCCCGGATCAAGGAACTCCGCCCCCACTAGCTGTGGAAAGATTCGACACGTTCATCTGTGCTTTACGCGGCTATAGGGTCTTTTTTGAAAGAGTCCAATCTTTTGCCTCCAGCCTCAAGCAAAGCGGTCCTCTAACCTCCAACGGAGCGCAGCGACCGAAGTGTACGTGAACCGTGGACGCTAATCCCGACCAGTTTGAAAAAGAGGCCCGGAAACAGGGATATTCAAAGATTGCTGGCATCGACGAGGCCGGAAGGGGCCCACTGGCCGGCCCGGTAGTAGCTGCAGCAACCATACTTCCCCAAGCGTTCCACCTGCCCCGTCTTGATGATTCCAAGAGATTAAGCCCCCAAAGGCGAGAACAGCTTTTTGATGCGATCTATGAGCAGACCGTCACTATAGGGATAGGGATTGTTGATCCAATAGAAATCGACCGGGTAAATATTCTTCAGGCTTCCCTGTTGTCTATGCGCATTGCAGTAGATAATCTCAGACCAGCACCGGATTACTTGCTGATTGACGGGACGTTTCCGATTAGATCTCCAGTCCCCCAACGGGTCATCAAGCATGGCGACAGGAGGTCTCTGTCGATTGCAGCAGCATCCGTCATCGCCAAGGTGACTCGGGATCGACTCATGAGGCTTTATGACGAGGAGTTTCCTCAATTCGGCTTTCGCGAAAATAAGGGGTACAGCACGGAAAAACACCGTGCTGCGATCCGCACCTTTGGGTGTTGCTCTATTCACAGGAAAACGTTCAGGGGCGTTAAAGAATACGTAAACAGTCTGTGGTAGCGGCATATATGTTTGGAAAGTGTAATCAAAGGCCAGAAGGCCGAACCAATGACGGGCGGCGCCACACAGGGGAAAGCGGCGAATCCCTTGCTGCAAAATTCTTGAAGAAAAACGGATATAAGATTATTGAACAAAACTATCGTTGTAAATTGGGGGAGATCGATATTATCGCCAGAGATGGTCGTGTACTTGCCTTCATCGAAGTAAAGGCGAGACGAACAGGCGGGTTTGGAGGGCCCAAGTGGGCCGTGACACCCAAAAAGCAGCGTAAGATATCGATGGTGGCACTCGAATACCTGAAAAGCACTGAGCAGATAGGGAAGAAGGCCCGCTTTGACGTGGTGGCCGTACGCCTGCTGCCAGGCCAGCCCGATGTGGAAATCATCAAAAATGCCTTTGACCTTGCCTACTAACCGAGTCACTCCAGCCAACCCCGCCACGCCCGGGACACTCTTTGTGGTTGCCACGCCTATTGGCCACATGGAAGACATAACCTTGCGAGCAATCCGCGTGCTGAAAGAGGCAGAACTGATTGCAGCCGAGGATACCCGACAGACGCGGAAGCTGCTCACACGCTATGATGTTTCCACGCCACTTGTCTCATACCATGACCACAACAAAGAGAAGCGTACCCCGGGTCTTATCGATAAACTCAAGGCTGGTAAATCGATTGCCCTTGTGACAGACGCAGGCACCCCTTCCATATCAGACCCGGGCTATTATCTTGTCCGGGCAGCCATCCGGGCAGACGTTCCGGTTATCCCAATCCCGGGTGCCTCGGCCTTGATTGCCGCATTGAGTGTCTCAGGGCTTCCTACAGACACCTTTGTTTTTGTAGGATTTGCTCCCAGGAAACCCTCCAAGCGTAGAGACTTCCTGAAAAGACTAGAAAGAGAGCCGCGAACCCTCATATTTTATGAGTCTCCCAAACGGCTCCTTGGCCTCATACGTGAAATTATCAATCTGATGGGAGATCGAACGGCTGTGGTAGCACGGGAACTGACCAAGGTCCATGAGGAGATTCTCAGAGGATTATTGAGCGACATACTGAGACAATTGTCTGCCCGTCCTGCCCTCAAAGGTGAATGCACACTCCTTGTGGGAGGCTATGAAGGAGCCGAGGAAATCGACCGCAAATCGCTCCTGGACGATCTAAAACAGTTGAACCTTGAAACAGGCCGGCCTTTGTCGGATCTGGTAAAAGAGGTTGCGAAAAAATACGGCCTTTCGAGGAAGGTTGTTTATGAGGAGGCCTTGAAGCTCAAGAAAGAAAGTTAATACCGCTTTCACCCCAGAGACGCCCTCGGCTTTTCATGTTGCAAAACGGTTGATAACCAAGCCGTGGGGCTTGCCAAACTTGGCGATCTTGCCAGGGTCAAACCCTCCAGCCAGATAAAGCTTTCTAAAGCTAGGCCTGTCAAGGAGATGCAGGATAAAGCTCAGGTGTGCGGAATCGGAAAATTTTCTTGACAATTCCAGGAGAGGATACTAAAGGGGACACCATTTGTAAAACTTTGCAGAAAAATCTTCAGCTAAGGGGATATCCCTTCGCAGGCAAATGGGGATTCGAACTGTCTTTACGGTTCGAATCCTTATTTATGAAAGAACAATAAGGTTTTTGAACTATAAAAGCGAGCGCATTCCCTGTCCCGATTTTATCGGGACTGCAGAGATCTTCAATCATAGCCCAAGCATATGGTGTTCAACAACAACGTAGCGGGGTAAGCCTATCCTGTACAGTCTTGCTAGGTATCCGGTTGCTCCACACAAGGTAGGAGAGCCCCTTGGATAAAGAAGCCCGAGAAAATTCAGGCCCTGAGGGCACTGTTGAAGGCAACGAAGACCTATCCTCTATCGAGGACCCTCAAGACAGAAGACTCTTCATCTACCCTTTTGTTGTTACCTTCATCATCATGTTTGGCGTCTGGGTAGTGCTGTCAGGCAAGTTTGACGCCTTTCATCTCAGCCTCGGCCTTATTTCTTGCGCCATCGTTGCCTACCTTTCGTCTGACCTGTTGTTTTCTTCCCCGAGAATAAAAGGGTTTTTGCCTCAGTTGGCCCGGTTCGCCCGGTATATCCCGTGGCTGATGCTCCAGATAATAAAGGCGAATCTTCATGTGACCTACCTGGTCTTCCATCCGAGGATGATGGAACTCATCGACCCGAGAATTATCAAATTTCGAAGCAAGCTGCAAAGTGACCTGGCTCTGGTGACCTTTGCCAATTCAATCACACTCACCCCCGGCACCATTACGGTTGATGTATCGATTGATGGGGATTTTAAGGTCCATGCCATTGACAAGGCGTCCGGTGATCCTTTGCCGGGCGCGATGGAAGCAAACATTGCCAAAGCATTTGGTGAGGTCTGATGGATAACGTCTTTTTGTATTCGGGTCTTTACTTGGCTTTTTTGATGCTCCTTTCTTTGTATCGCCCTCTGTTCGGGCCGACGGTGGTGGACCGCATGATCGGCGTCAATGCCATAGGGAGCAAGACCACGGTGCTTCTGATCCTGATCGGCCTTATCTTCCATCGGGTGGAGATGTTCGTGGACATTGCCCTGGCGTACGCCATGTTGAACTTCCTCGCGGTGCTGGCGGCTTCAAGGTACTTTCAAAAGCGTAAGGGGCTGTACGATGAAGCGATGTAAAGTCACCCGCGACAAACCTGGGAGGTTGTGAGAAATGGATATTGCCGTATGCCTGCTTTTGTTTGCCGGGCTGTTTTTCTTTACGGGCGGCGCTGTGGGGATTCTTCGTTTTCCTGATTTTTATTCCAGGCTGCATCCAGCCGGCAAACTCGACACGCTGGGCTTGCTGTTGTCCTTGATAGGCCTTGCGCTATTTAACCTGCACCATTTTTCTCTGGGCACCTTGCTGACCAGCGCCAAGATTATTTTAATCGTGGTCTTTGTGTTTCTGGCCAGCCCCACGGCCACCCACGCTATTGTGGATGCCGGGGTAAGGGCCGGCCTGACTCCCTGGACCAAGGGAGAGAAAAGGAGATAGCCTAATGATCTGGCAGCTAGATTTGGCCATTCTCACTTTAGTCGTCATAGCCGGTATTGGGGCCATTACCGTCAAGGATCTCCTGGGGGCGGCTATCCTTTTTGGGGCTTACAGTTTCATGATGTGCCTGCTCTGGTCCATCATGGGGGCGGTAGATGTGTCCTTTACCGAGGCTTCGGTCGGGGCGGGTGCCAGTACGGTTTTTTTCGTTGCGGCTGTTTTCCGCACGACAAGGAGGACAAAGGATTGAAGATCATAGGACTCATTGTAGCGGTGTTGACAGGTGCGCTCTTGATTTACGGTACAGTTGATTTTCCGGGATGGGCAGACCCGGCCTCTCCTGCCAGCACGCATCTTTCTCCTCACTTCATTGAAAAGACCATGGAGGAAACTTCCGTGCCCAACATCGTCACCGCGGTCCTTGCCGACTATCGTAGTTATGACACCATGTTTGAAACCACTGTGATTTTTTCGGGCGGGGTCGTCTGTTTTCTTCTCCTGCGAACCTTTCGGCGCAAGGAGCCTGGAGATCGACTTTATCGGCATGTTCTCACTGGCGTGACCATACGGGTCAAAGAGGGCAGTAAGCTGCCGCCGTCTGACGACTTTGAAAGGATCGACACTCTGTGGACCCCTCCGGACCTGATCATCAAAACGATTTGCCGGTTGCTGATACCCTTTATTCAGCTTTTTG
>JAUWXJ010000057.1 GCA_030616425.1 Desulfobacterales bacterium
CCACCTCTTTTCCTTCAGGAACCAACCCGCCATCCACGGCCTCCATAACAATCTCACAGCAAACCTTGGTGCCCTGGCCAAGCCGTCTCAAGGTGTTGGCAACAACCAGGGTTGGATAGCTTCCTGAAAACTCCTTTGCAAGGGCTGTTTCAATGGAATGGGTCAGTATGGTCCCTTTGTAAACGCGCCCGCCTAGTGAGGTTATCTCCTGGTAGGCATCATCTGAAAACTGATCCTGGTTTGGCCCTTGAAAGCCCACCGAGTGGGCTACGATGACAAGATTGACACCTTCGCCTTGCAGTCTGCGGATTGCCTTCAGGCCGGTATCGCCAGATGTGGATGCCACTACGATATCCTTATACCCCTCATCATGGACCAATCCGTAAAGGATATCCACACACACCTGGGTATTGTGAGGCCCAGGTTTTTCAAAATATTCAACCAGGCGCTTCATGGGACTTTTGAGCCTTTAATTTTTGGGAATGGGTGCACCTGAGAGAAGGGTTTTTAGATCCTCATCCGAGAACCTCAGACCACCGCCTATGAAAAAGGATTCCGTGCCCTCAGTGCTGATAAAATCGTCAAAGCCGACGGTCAGATATATGTATTGAAATGGTGTGAAGTCTGCCTTGAATTTCAAGTGGGGATTTTCATCCGGGTCAAAATCAAAAGTTTCCAGCGAAAGGATAAGGCGGTCGTCAAACAAGTAGTAGTCAGCTGCTATACCACCGGTTGATTCAAAAAGCCCTGCTCGCAATCCAAGGTCATAGTACCGTTTTGCAATCTGGGCAGAGAATTTGATCTCATCCTTATCAATCTCTTCCTTGTATTCGGTGGTAGAAGTCCCCCCGACTGTGGTAGTCGTTTCGGTAACCGTCTTCTTACCCGAAGGGTCATCTATGATTTGCAGCAGATAGTACTTGTCTTCTTTAGGCTGAATCCGGAGGGAAAGGTAGGACTTCACGTCATCGCTGTCGAAAAGATATTCTCCTCGATAGTCCACGTAAGTCCGAAATCTTTCTTCTTTTTGCAGGTATTCATTGATGCTGCTCAGAGCTGCATTAATGTTGTCCGCGGTCTCGTCATCTTGCACCAGCTTACCGATGGTACCTTCACCCCGGTTGATCTTTTCCGTGATCCCCTTTAAGGCAACCAAGGTTTCATTCATGGATCTGATAGTCTCTTCATCGTGTATCAGTTTGCCGATGGTGCCTTCGCCCCTGTTAATCTTCCCCGTGATCTCGCTGAATGCTATCAGCGCGTCCCGGAACTGGTCTGAAACCTGTCTGAAATTGGCAACGATCTCATGCACTGCCTCTTTGTTTGTTCCGCTTATCTCCTTGAGGTCCTTGGAAAAGATAGCAAGGTTGTCAAGAGTCCGATTGATATTTTCATTGTTTTTCTGAATGGTTTCATTTAAGGTCTCAGCTATGCTCCGAATGTT
Organism: Desulfobacterales bacterium; assembly: GCA_030616425.1. Classification (GTDB taxonomy): domain Bacteria; phylum Desulfobacterota; class Desulfobacteria; order Desulfobacterales. Next base: position 1,445 of record JAUWXJ010000057.1, read on the forward strand.
GTCCATGATAGTCTTAAGCGATGTCTCACCTTCCCTTCCCCCCAAAACCCCTGAAAGAGATTGTGTGATTTCCTTAATATCTGTTCCAATAGAGCTTAACTGTTTCAAAAGGGTATCGATATTGGCGGGTGATTGAGTTCGTACGATACGGCCCCCGGGTTTGATAGGTTGCGCCTGTGGAGAGCCCGGGATAACCTCCACATATTTATCCCCGAGTACACCCTTAGTGCGGATGGCCGCCTCCGCGTCCTCACCTACCTGAACCTCAGGGTCTAGCTGAAAGGCCACCTTGGCCTTACCGGCTTCCAAGCTGATCTCTTTGACCCGTCCCACCTCAACACCTGCAATCTGCACTGGGACCCCTTTGACGAGGCCTTCAGCAGAATCAAAATAAGCATACAGCTCGTAGCCTTTCTCTCCAGCGTATTCGAACTTGCCCACCTTCATGGACATGTAAGCCAGAACTATCATTCCGATTACTACAAAAAATCCTACCTTTGCTTCAACGCTAAACTTAGTCATAATCGTTTCTTAAGTACTATCGGATAGAGCCTCTCCTAAATAGCCCAGGAAGATATTCCTGGTTGAAACGGTCATTATGTTGCCAACGACTATACAACTTGAATAGGCCCCTCAGCCTTTCCCTGGATGAACTGCTGCAAGGCTAAATTCTTGGACGACTTGATATCCTCGGGTTTGCCAATTTCGACAATCTTACCATGATACAGCATTGCAACCGTATCGGCAATCTTAAACGTGGATTCGATGTCGTGGCTTATAACTATGCACGTAGCGTTTGTGTGCTTCTGAGTATCAACGATAAGGCGGTCAATGGCATCGGCTGTGATCGGATCAAGCCCTGTAGTTGGCTCATCAAAGAGGATAATCTTAGGGTCAAGGGCCAAGGCGCGGGCAAGACCCACCCGTTTTTGCATGCCGCCACTCAGTTCTGAAGGCATCTTGTGAGCAACACCCTTTAGGCCTACCTGACGCAGCTTATGTTTTACGATTTCGTCAATCTCATGTTGCTTCAATCGGGTATGCTCGCGGAGCGGAAAGGCCACATTCTCTCCCACAGTCATGGAATCAAAAAGGGCCGCAGCCTGAAAAAGCATTCCGAAATTTTTTCGTATGTTGTTTAGCTGCCTATCGTTTAGGCGAGTGATGTCCACACCTTCAACCAGCACCTTCCCTTGATCGGGTTTTATAAGTGCGATCATATGTTTTAAGAGTACACTCTTTCCCCCACCGCTTTGACCGATGATCACCGTAGTCTGCCCGGCTTCGATCCTAAGGTCCAGCCCGTCCAAGACAATCTGTCCATTGAATGACTTGTGGAGACTGACCAGTTCAATTACGGGAGATGATTCCGGTTTTGCCATAGAAAAACGTTCCGTTTTTACGGGCGGTTGCCCAAATCCCTTTTCGCTCGGTCTAAAACGTTTTTTGATAAATCTAAGACTTGCTCCAGGCGATTCGCCAAGATTTATTAGCAAAAAACGTTTTAATGACCGCTCAAAGGAATTTTTATTTGGGCAACAGCCTGTTTACATTTAACCCCTAACTGTTGACTATTGGCTGTTAAGGTAATGACATAAAGTTCTTTATGTATACTTTCACCTTTTGGGCGCCAGTTAATAGTGAAAAGTAATGATGAAGTTATTCTAAAACATTGCTGCCGTCAGAAAGTAATCACTAATTAAGATAGAGACCGAGGCTATGACCACAGCACGAGTGGTGGCCTGCCCGACTCCCTGTGCCCCGCCAGTGGTGTAGAAGCCCTTGTAGCAACCAACCAGTGATAATATCAGGCCAAAACAGGCTGACTTGACAAGACCGTTGAAGATGTCCTCCAGTTCTACAATCTCTATCATCTTGGCCACATAAATCCCCGAGTTGATCTCCAGCAATCCCACACCGACAATATATCCTCCTAAGATACCCACAAAATCCGCAATAATGGTCAGCACAGGAAGCATCAGCACCCCGGCCACGATGCGTGGCACCACCAGATATTTGATCGGGTTCGTTGCCATCGTATAGAGGGCATCGATCTGCTCAGTAACCCGCATGGTACCGAGCTCTGCTGCCATAGCAGAGCCGGCTCGTCCTGTAACCATCAAGGATGTCAGGACAGGCCCCAGTTCCCGTGTCATAGCAAGGGCCACTGTGGAGCCAACAAGGCTCTCCGCGCCGAACAAGCGAAACCCGTGATACGCTTGAAGTGCCAGCACAGCACCGGTGAAGGCGCCTGTGAGGATAACCACCGCTAAGGAGTTCACCCCCACAAACTCCATCTGCTTAAAGATTGCCCTGAGACGTGCAGGGGGGCGTACCATCCAGGTGGCGGCGGACATCAGGAGAAACATGACTTGGCCGAACTCTTCAATAAAGCGGATCAGCCCCCGTCCTATGGTTTCAATAATCTTTATCATTGTTGAACTCAGGTCGCTCTGCTTTATTTCTTCGTGAGACGGAATACACCGTCCCATTTTTCACCGGGTGCTACCGGCGGATTTTCTTTAAATGCTTCGCAGCGCTCAATATAAATTTCAGATGGTGTAGTTTTGCCGTCCGATATCCGTTCGATCTTGAGGGATTTATTAAATTTGGCAATAGCTTCGTTCCATTCCATCTTAAGGTAATGCTGCATCCCTTCATCGAAGACACTAAAAAGCTCTTTTTCGTGATCGGTGAGTTCTCCCTTCATGGCGCAGACCTCATAGACCTTGACCGGCTCGGACTTGCCTACAACGGTGATGTTGTCAATGAAACGGGTTTCGAGCATGTCGCCGACCTTCTTCTTTTCGCCGTTTTCATGAGCGAACCCTAAGCCCAGGGTATATTCACTAACCATGGTGTAGACACCGTATTGTTTGCCGGCTGCCTCCAGGCGGGCTGCAAGGTTGACGGGGTCTCCCATCATCGTGTAATTCATGCGCATGGCGCTTCCCATGTTGCCCACAACGATCTCTCCGCTGTTGATACCGATCCGCGTCTTCATATCGTGAACAACCTCGGGCCACTTCTTTCCAGGGGCCCACTCTTCAGGAGGCAGGTCCTTGGTATTTCGGTTCGGCTCGTCAGGGGATTGTTTTTCTTCGCTCCACTTCTCTCGGAGTTCGAGGAGCGCATTCTGCATGGCAACACCCACCCGGCAGGCCCTGAGTGCGTGATCGGGAAGATCCATAGGGGCCCCGAAAAAGGCAATTATCGCATCACCCTCATACTTGTCCAACGTACCTTTCTCCTCGATGAGAATATCTGTCATAGCAGAGAGATATTCGTTGAGAAGTTCTACCACTTGAGGAGCGGTCAGTTTTTCCGAAAAAGTGGAAAAGCTCTGGATGTCGGTGAAGTAAGCAGTGATAGTCCTGGCTTCGCCCCCGAGTTCGGGCATGGCCTTGCTCTCGAACATTTCTTCAATTAATTCGGGTGCAAGGTAGTTTTTGAATGTAGCTTGAAGGAATTTCTTGTCTCGTTCTTCAGTAAGATACCTATAGACTGTTAGGCCCAGATAGGTAACGACAAGGGCAGCCACGGGATAGACAACATTCAGCCAGGCGCCGAGGTGACTGAATAGATACTGGCACAGGAACAAGTAGGTCACAAGCAGACCGATAGCCAGAGCTGCCCCGGGCAAGGCCGGGACGCGCGGTAGTAACAATCCGAGGCAGAGGCCGATCAGACCTATTGCCGCCAGGTCAAAAATAGCTGCCCAGTTAGGGCGCTGGAGAAAATCCTGGTGCAGGATGTTATCAATAATGTTGGCATGGATCTCAAGGCCCGGGAATACGTTTGAAAAGGGTGTAACGCGCATATCGTATATGCCGATAGCGGTGGCACCAACCAGGACAATCCTATCCTTTAAGGTTTCCGGGGGTATCCTGTGGTTGAGGATATCAGTAATAGATATGTGCGGAAAGGTCTTGGCTCCGCCGCGATAGTTTACCATCAAGCGACCCAACTCGTTTGTGGGTGCTGCAAGTTTGCCGAGCTGTATCTTTTGGACTCCGTACTCAGCAATCGAGACTGAAGGGGACCGACGCGTATAGGCCCGAATGGTTTGCACTGCAAGGGGAGCGTAGAGGTTATCCTGGCAGCGGACTACTAAAGGGACCCATCGGACCCCGCCGTCTGGATCAGGAAACATATTGAAATAGCCTGAATATCGAGTAGCCTTGGCAATGATCGGTATGTTGGACTGAGGCATAAAGGCCTCTTGGAGGGGGACGTTTTCGGCTTGATCTGACGCATAGCGGATCATGGAGTAGCGAGAGGTTCGTGTGTTCTTGATATGCGCTTGGATGGCCTTTTTGTCCAGGTGCTCGAGCCCCTCCGTGCTCATTTGAAAGAAGTACCCGAGCACCACCTTGGTCTTTGACCCTCTGACGGCTTGAGCAAAGATCAGGTCATTATCGGCCTGCTCCTTGGCCTGGCTAAGGTAGGCATCAAGCTTGTCATTTCTCATACCAAGGGTCTTTACCATATGTTCAAACCCAGTCACCGCCTCGACAGTGCTGTTCTTGTCAGGTTCCAAGAACCCTATGTCAAAGGCAACGACCTTGGCACCGCTATCAGAGAGTATCTGCACCAGTTCTGCGAATTTGGACCGGGGCCAGATCCATTTGCCTTGCTCCTGTAAGCTCTTTTCATCAATCACTGCCAGGACTACCTCTGGTCCTGGGGTAATCGGACCCCGGGAAACAAACCTCAGGTCAACTGTTTTCAACTCCATGAGGTCTAGGAAGGGCACACCCCGGAGATAGGTTCCCATCCCCAGCAGAATGATGCCGATGGTGATAGTCGCGGCATTAATCCCGAAGATCCCTCTCAGAATTTTCTTAATGAATAGGCCTGGTCCCATGCCGCGACCATAGGAGATGTGGGCGGGAAAGTCAAGCTAAAGCTTTATTTTTATTGACACTATCGCTGTATGCCGGTAGGTTGGAGCCGTCCTTGGAGAAATGGAGAGTTGGAGTGATGGAGTGATGGAAAGGGCCTGAGATCTCAATACTCCAGTACTCCAATACATCGGAGGCGCCAATGAAACGTATTCTCACCGTTGCCGGCTCAGACTCCGGAGGAGGCGCTGGAATTCAGGCTGACCTCAAGACGATAACGCTCCTTGGTGGCTTTGGCATGAGTGTGCTTACAGCCCTTACTGCACAAAATACCGTGGGCGTTTCGGCCATTCATGCTGTGCCTCCAGAGTTCATCGGACAACAGCTTGATGCAGTGCTTTCAGACATCGGTGCGGACGCTGTGAAGACCGGTATGCTCTTAAACGCGGATACCATTGAGGTTGTAGCTGACAGGCTCTTGGCCCATGGTATCACCAGGACCGTAGTGGACCCGGTGATGGTTGCAAAAGGAGGAGATGTTTTACTGGTTGAGGAGGCCAGGGAAACCCTTGCGGCACGGCTTATCCCCGTGGCCTTTGTAGTTACCCCCAACATCCCGGAGGCAGAGGTTCTCTCCAAGAGACCAATCAAGAACAAGGATGATATTCATGAGGCGGCCAGTGTTATACACGCCATGGGGGCCCGGTATGTGTTGATCAAGGGTGGCCACTTGGATGGCCCGGCCACAGATTACCTGTATGACGGTGAAAACTTTGTTGAATTTTCGAAAGTGCGCATTGATACGGCCAATACGCATGGCACGGGCTGTGTATACTCTGCTGCCATTGCCACGTACCTTGCGATGGAGTTGGAAATCAGAGAGGCGGTTGCAAGGGCCAAAGACTTCATACAATCCTCTATCCGGTCTGCCCTCCCGCTTGGCAAGGGGCATGGACCGACGAATCCTTTTGCCCAATTTGCTCGCGACCAGGGGAAGTACCGGGTCGTTGAGGCACTCGAAGCAGGCCTTGCTCGTCTTCAGGAAGCCCCCGTGGGTAATCTTGTTCCCGAGGTTCAGTCCAACTTGGGCTATGCCTTGCCCTTTGCTGAGACTCACCAGGACGTGGCCGCTTTTCCTGGCAGGTTGGTCAGACTGGGAAAAAGGCTTGTCTCGGTTCGCAGCCCCGCTTTTGGGGCATCCAGGCACATTGCCACCATAATCCTTACTACCATGGGTCATGACCCCGAGTTTCGCTCGGCCATGAATATTCGGTTTTCTAAGGAGCTTATTCAGCAGTGCAGGGCTCTGGGGTGGAAGGTATGTTCCTTTGATCGCAGTGACGAGCCCGAGGCAGTAAAACAACGAGAAGGTAGTAGTCTTGAATGGGGCGTACAAAGAGTGCTTTCAAAGGAAACCAGCATACCGGACATCATATTCGACAGGGGTGATGTGGGAAAGGAGCCGATGATCCGGGTGCTTGGAAGGAACCCGGACGAGGTGGTAGACAAAGTACTCAAGCTGCAAGAGCCATATCTCCAGTAAATTACCTTACGATTCTGGATTAAAGAATTGTATACGAGACCTTTATTGCATAACCCATTTTCACTCATTTGAATGAACTTTTTGACCCATCCATGGGCTTGCTCACTAAATCCTAACACGGAGCAAAGCGGAGTGAAGCTTTGCGCTCAAACTCGGCCAAGGGCCTCAAACAGTTTAGGATTTGCCCACTGTCGTGGGCCGTTCGTTTCGCCCGGATGGGTGCCCCAAAAAGTCCATGATGTCCGTTCAAAGGGGTTATGCAAAGGTCTCTATACTTCTGGGATGGCATCTAAGATTTCTTGTCTTGTTTGACTTCTTCGGGCAGCAGACCCTTGGCTCTCAGTTTCCTTCTCTTGTCTCGGCGTCTTCGCCTGCGCTCCATCTCCTTTCGTCGTTCAATCTTTTTGTGACGTGACATACGTGTCTTCCTCTATTTAATCTTTTCCAGCCATGCTCATAACTGTACCAACGATCGCCTCGACAGTGAACCCAAACTTTTCCAAAACAACAGCTCCGGGTGCAGATGCCCCAAAGCGCTCAATACCGATCACCCTGCCCTCCTGCCCTACATAACGTTCCCACCCTATGGGCACACCAGCCTCAATAGCTACGCGGGCTTTGACGTTGGGTGGTAACACTGCTTCGCGATAGTCCGCCTCCTGGGCTTCGAAGACCTCCCAGCTTGGCATGTTGACCACCCGAGCCGCAACCCCATCCTGAACGAGCTTCTCATAGGCAGCCAATGCCAGATGGACCTCTGATCCGGTAGCAAGGATCAGAACTTCCGGTGTTCCTTGTGGAGCCTCTGCCAGTGTGTAGGCCCCCCGCAGCACACCCTCGGGTGAGGCGAACCGACTTTGGTCGATGATGGGAAGCCTCTGTCGAGTAAGGATTAAAGCAGTGGGACCCTCCCTGCGGTTCAGGGCGAATCTCCACGCAAAGGCTGTCTCGTTGGCATCAGCCGGCCGTACCACTACCAGGTTCGGTATAACCCGCAAGGCCGCTATCTGTTCGACTGGCTGGTGCGTGGGTCCATCCTCTCCCACAGCTACAGAGTCGTGGGTGAAGACGTAGATAACTTGCAGCTTCATCAGGGCAGCCAAGCGTATGGGTGGCCGCATGTAGTCAGAAAAGACCAAGAAGGTGGCGCCATAAGGCACAAGAACCTTGCTCAGGGCCATGCCATTTAGGATGCCTCCCATGGCATGCTCGCGTATGCCGAAATGGATGTTCCTTCCACACGGGTCTACCTTGATCTTGCCGAGACCCTTGAGGTAAGTCTTTGTAGAAGGGGCAAGATCTGCAGAACCGCCCAACAGGGCGAATAGCCTTGGGGCCAGGCCTTCAAGGACCTTACCCGAAGCACTCCGGGTGGCTATGGGGCCTTGATCAGGCTCGAACCTCGGAAGGCCCTCTTCCCAGCCCTCGGGCCACTTTCCTTCATGGCGCTCTTTCCACTGTTTAGCCAGATCCGGATATTCCGTGGCGTAAGTGTCAAAAAGACGTCTCCATTCAGCCTCCCACACACGGCCCCTTTCCAGGCAGGTTCGAAAATGCGCAAGGGATTCTTCTGGGATATGGAACAGAGTCTCAGGCCAGTTGAGCCCCTTTCTGACCAATTTTGCTTCTTCGGCCCCTAGGGGCTCGCCGTGAGCTGATGCATTGTCCTGTTTATTAGGACTTCCGTATCCTATATGGGTGCGGGCAATAATCAAGGAGGGTTTCTCCGTTTCTTCCTGTGCTGTACTCAGTGCTGAGGCAATTTGCGGCAGATCATAGCCGCTCACCTTCTGGACATGCCAGCCGTAAGCTTCAAACCGCTTGCCCACGTCCTCGGTGAAGGTGAGGCCCGTGTCCCCTTCAATGGTGATGCGGTTGTCAAGATAGATGTAAATCAAGCGCCCCAGGCGGAGATGCCCTGCTATAGAAGCTGCCTCTGAGGCAATCCCTTCCATCATGTCGCCATCACTGACCAGGGCATAGATAAAATAGTCTACCAGCGCATATCCGGGCCGGTTGAAATGCTGGGCGAGGTATTCTTGGGCCATGGCCATCCCCACTCCGTTAGAAAAGCCCTGGCCCAAAGGGCCTGTTGTAGTCTCCACACCCGGGGTGAGCCCATATTCGGGATGGCCTGGGGTAATGCTGTTCCACTGTCGGAATTGGCGTATGTCCTCAAGAGTGACGTTGTAGCCTGTCAGATAAAGGAGGGCATAGAGGAGCATCGACCCATGACCCGCCGACAGGACGAACCTGTCTCGGTTTTGCCATTCAGGATTGGCCGGGTTGTGTTTCAACAGCCGGGTCCACAGGACGTATCCGATGTCCGCAGCTTCCATCGGCATGCCTGGGTGCCCGGAGTGGGCTTTTTCCACGGCATCTACAGCAAGCATGCGGATAGTGTTGATACAAAGCTGGTCGAGCCTCTCCCCCTGCCTAACGTCTTCTGCATCCGCGGTCGTTTCTCGAACTGGATTCACTTGCTGCCTCCGAAATATATAAGATTTTCAATGACATAGCCCCTATTATGAGGGCGCGACCATTGACCGCCCTACATATGGCACAATCTCGTGCCGTTTTAAAGCCCTGGATGAATTTTTTTTCAGCAAAGCGTCTTTTTATCCGAAGTGAGCTGGTCAAGGAGACCCTTGATCGTCACCCTGCCCGCCCGTGAAGCGAACGCCCACTTTTCAGGGAGGCAGAGACCATCATCTCCAGAAATTGACAATTTACGGATCATCATATAAACAACGGGGTGTCAGTCACCCTTAGTCATACCTGGAAAAACCTGGCTTTGAAGGGGGCTCGCCATGAGCTTGTATAAGGAAGGGATTGCCTACCAATACCTAAAGGAGACGAAATATGACCGTGAGTCGATTTTTCGCAGGGATGACCTCGGGCCGATGCCAAGGCCTCCTGTATACAAGAACTATCCAGAAGCCCCAAGGATCTCTTTGCCAAGACCCGCGTTTGAGAAAACAGAGAGCCTGTGGAGCATTCTAAATCAACGACGCTCCAAGAGGCGTTATACCATTGAACCGATTAGCGTTGAGACACTGGCAAAACTCCTTTGGGCAATCCAGGGCATCACCCTTTCGGCCCCTGAGTATCAGTTTAGAACGGCCCCTTCGGCGGGCGCCCTCTATCCCGTAGAGACCTACCTGAGTGTCCACCATGTTTTAGACGTGAAACAAGGCATTTATCACTTCAACGTGCTCGATTTTGCCTTGGAGGAGGTCGCGTGGGGCAACTTCAGCGAGCATTTGATTCACGCGGCACTGGACCAAGCCATGGTTGGGCGGGCGGCCGTGCTTTTCATATGGACTGCTGTGGTGCTGCGCTCCATGCAGAAATACCGAAACCGGTGCATTCGCTATATCTTTACGGATGCTGGCCACATTGCTCAAAATCTACAGCTTGCTGCTACATCCATGGGCCTGGGGTGCTGCCCCGTTGGGGCGTTCTATGATGACGAGATCAATCAATTGCTCGGAATTGACGGGGAGGAAGAAACCGCTATTTACTTGGCAACGGTAGGCAACCTATGAGGATAGATGATTGACGGGCTGTTGCCCAAATCCCTTTTCTCTTGGTCTAAAATGTTTTTTGACAAATCTAAGGCTTGCTCCAGGCGAGTTAGCGCTACGCTTCACTTCGTGTCAAAACTCGCCCTTCGGGCTCAAACAATTGAAGTTGCTGATCTTCCTCTTCGCCAAGATTTGTTAGAAGCTATTTCAAAACCCTTTGACGAGTCCATTTTGACCATTTTTGCTAAAAGTTCTTATCGAAGCGGAGCGTGAAAAAATTGTAACTGTTTGAGGGCGTTAGCCCGAGTTTTACAATTTTAGCGAAGCGAGTTTAGAA
>JAUWXJ010000020.1 GCA_030616425.1 Desulfobacterales bacterium
TTTTGAATAACTTACCGTCTGGATATCCAAGGGCAGAGACATAGTTCAGAAGGGCATCGAACCAGACATAAGTGACATACTTGTCATCAAAGGGGAGCGTGATACCCCATTGGAGCCGGCTCTTTGGACGGGATATACACAAATCCTCCAAGGGTTCTCGCAAGAAAGCGAGCACTTCGTTCCGATAGCGCTCAGGTCGAATGAAATCCGGGTGTGTCTTGACATGGTCGATGAGCCAGCCCTGGTAATTGCTCATCCTGAAAAAATAATTCGATTCCGTGATAACCTCGGGGACGGTTTTGTGGTCCGGGCACCTGCCATCTACCAGTTCACGTTCTGTGTAAAAACGTTCACATCCAAAGCAGTATGTGCCTTCATATTCACTGAAGTAAATATCTCCAGCATCGTAGATCTTCTGCAGAACTTCCTCGACTACCTTTATATGAGCAGGGTCGGTGGTGCGTATGAAATAGTCATATTCTATATCAAGTTCAGGCCACAACGTTTTAAAAAGTTCACTGATCCGATCCACGTATGCCAGTGGGCTCAAGCCTTTCTCCTTGGCTGCTCGCACCACCTTATCACCATGTTCATCGGTTCCTGTTAGAAAGTAGGTCTCCTGCCCGCACATCCGGTGGAATCGATTCAGGACATCGGCCACAACTGTGGAGTAAGCGTGACCCAAGTGAGGCGGGGCATTCACGTAATAGATAGGGGTTGTAACGTAGAATGGTTCCGGCATACAGTCTTCCTCTGTGCGCAGCCGGGGTATAAAGTTCAGCCAGCCACTACCTCTGGTTTATGGATTTACGTGTCAGTCTCCTCGATGACATCGTTTAGTCGGATGTCAAGCTCATGTTCCTCGTCAAGCTTTATGGTGATCGATTCTTTCAATACGTTTTGTCTGACAACCTTTCCGGATCCCATTTTGGTCCGGACGTACTTTCCGGATTCGGGAAATTTAGATTTGAGGTCGCAGTAAGTTTGATGTTCGAATGCCAAACAGCACATAAGTCGTCCACACAGGCCTGAAATCTTGGTGGGGTTCAGCAACAGGCCCTGCTCTTTGGCCATTCGTATTGACACTGGTTGGAAGTCGTTCATAAAGGCAGAACAGCACAGTGCATTGCCGCATCTTCCGATACCTCCACAAATCTTTGCTCGATTGCGCACACCGATCTGGCGCAGTTCAATACGCACACGGTAGGCCTTAACCAGCTTCTTGACCAACTCACGAAAATCGACACGTTCATCAGCTGTGAAATAAAAAGTGAGCTTGCTTCCATCTAACAGGCTTTGCACAGACACGAGATTCATTTCAAGCCCTAATTCATCTATACATTTCAGACAATATCCGTGGGCTGACTTCTCTGTCTCAAGATTTTTCCTGTGCTGGGCGAGATCCTCATCATTTGCCAAGCGATAAACCTTTTTCAAGGGAATTTTGGGAGCCGGTTCTCCAGCAGGCCTGGGAGGCGTAAGCACTGTGCCAAACTCCAGATCCTGCTTGGTTTCTACAATCACATGACTGCCACAGGAAAGCACAAAGAGGCCGGCATCAAAATTGTAGATCTTGCTTCCTGATCTGAGGCCTATACCAACGATTTTACCCATAATAGAATGTTTGTTGTGTTTGTTGTGTTAACCCAATAAACTCAATGAACTCAAGAGCAAAGACGCATAATCATCACCTCTAAGGCCAGCCTAGGATTTGAGTTCCGCAAAATGGCAGCTTGTGCTGCATGCACGGCCACAACCTTTTTCAAGAGGTCATCTATTGACCGACCTTGTGAGGCATGCTCGATCTTGGTTATAAAGTCTTTGTTAATGATCCTGCCAGGTGAGACCTTACACATGAGAAGATCCCTAAACCAGGTCATGATCATATCCAGGGCATCGACCAACCTGTCTTTATCACGGGCCAGGGTCTCGGCAAAAGCAAAAAGAGGCTGAACCGATCTTATCGAAAGAGATGCAATTTGCTCAAGGAGATGCGTACGCCAAATCGTCCACTTTTCTCCATCCACCGACATAGCCTTACCTAAGCTTCCCTTGGTCGATACAGCAAGTGTTGTTGCGGTTTGCTTGTCAAGCCCTGACTCCAAGAGTATTTCAGCAACCTTTTCATACGGAATCGGTCTGAAGGCGATTTGCTGACACCTGGAAACGATCGTGGGCAGCAGGTCCAATGTCTGAGGCGCCGTGAGTATTATGACCGTGCCTTTGGGCGGTTCCTCCAACATCTTCAGAATAGCATTGGATGCTTCAAGGTTCATCGCCTGTGCATCATTGATGATTATGATACGCCATTTTCCTTCAAGAGGCGCAAACCTCAATTGCCTGGAAAGAGCCCTGACCTGATTAATCTTGATAAAAGCACCATCAGGTTTCACGGTGATCATGTCTGGGTGGGATCCGGAAATAACCTTCTGACACGAGGGACACTCTTCGCAGGCAGAGACACCCACAGGGCTTAAACAGTTGAGAGCCATGCCTAAGGCAACAGCTGTTGTTTGCTTGCCGATTCCATCAACCCCTGTAAACAACAAGGCATGGGGGATACTTCCCTTTTTAAGCATTCGGGTCAAGAGACGGATGGGGCGCTCCTGGCCAATGATAGAATCAAATCTCATCTGAATTTGTCTTCAAACCACCACTCATCTGAGCCGGTGTTCAGGATTTGCTTTGCTAGGGATTGACCAACACTGGTTCGCAGACGGTCCACCACATGCGGAAGCCAGGCCTCGGGCCCATTGTTTCCAGCATCGCGCAAAAATTTCAGTTCCAAGATTAGCGCCAGCTGGTCTGCATCATGGGCCAGCTGGGCTTCCAGCGTCTCTGCCGAATTGAACTCTTCAATAAGACCGGCCATTGCCTTACCAAAAGGAAGCTCCTTGATAAGGTCTGCGACAGCCCGGGATTCGTCTATTGAAATGTACTTCTTTTGAACATAATTCAGATCTCCAGTTCTGGCCTCTGTGAGATCATGTACGAGGCACATGTTGAGGAGCTTCAGTGCATCGGCTTCAGGGACAATTTGTGACAGAACATAGCCGATGAAGGTAGCAATGAAACTATGTTCGGCCACTGATTCGCCACCCGATCCTAGGAAGTGAAACCCAGATCTGGGGATGTCCTTCAACATCCTGGCTTCGAAAAGCAGATTTGCCATGGCTTTCATATTTGCAGAGGTATCCTTAAACCAATGTGTTTACGCACCGTTAACACGTCAGCAGCCCGCTCAACTTCAAGTAGCAAAAGACCACTCGGACCACATTGTGACGACTTGGGCGGCACTCTGTCTAGTATCCAATGTTTATACAATCGTGGCGGCAATGGCAACCGGAAAATGACTTGACACCCTAATGAACGTCATATAACTTCCGCATAGGATTGCATATTTTGCAATACGAGCCTTGGGCAGGAGTGCTTCCTTGGGACAGCGTCAGTGCGACGGGGAGCAAGCCGGTCAAGGCCAAAGAATTACCGGCGGGGAGCCCGGGACCAAAGCCTTCATCTTTATCATAGAAAAACAAGATCTTGGATCACCGTAGGGGGTACCATGTCAGTCGCAACCAGCAATGACATTGTTCAGATGATTCTCCAGGCAGGTCCCATGGTTCGTTTTGTCCTGTTGCTTTTGTTGTTCTTCTCAATAGCTTCCTGGGCGATTATCTTTGCGAAACATCGCTATATTAGGAAGGCACGTAAAGAATCAGCTGATTTCCTTGGTCTGTTTTGGAATAGCCATGGTCTTTCTGAGGCCTTTGCGGCTTCAAAGCGTTTCCAGCACAGCCCTATTGCCAGGGTTTTTCGTGTGGCTTATGTTGAGCTTACAAAGATAAGCAAATCACAATCATCCTCCGGGGGTGATGACGTGACAGACGAAGCGTCACTGAGCCAAGAAATGATTGCGGTTGACAATGTCAAGCGGGCGCTTCGGCGAGCTGTGAACATGGAACTGACCGGACTGGTTAAAGCCCTTCCTTTTTTAGCAACGACTGGAAATACAACGCCTTTCATTGGTCTATTTGGTACTGTGTGGGGGATCATGAACGCCTTTCGCGGAATTGGTGTGATGGGTTCTGCCAGTTTGGCCGTGGTGGCCCCGGGCATTTCAGAGGCGCTCATCGCTACAGCTGCAGGATTGGCTGCTGCAATACCGGCTGTTGTGGCTTACAATTATTTTACAAATAAGGTTAATGTTCTTGAATCAGAGATGCACAATTTCTCCGCCGATTTCTTAAACCTCGTAGAAAGAGACCTAATAAGATGAAAGGGGAAGTGGAAGCATGCCGATGGAACGAGGCAATAGCTCTTTCATGTCTGATATCAATGTAACGCCCCTGGTAGATGTAATGTTGGTCCTGCTTATCATTTTTATGGTTACAGCACCTATGATGATGCAAGGGGTAAGTGTATCACTGCCTAAGACCACATCCAGACCACTTGCGGCTGGAAAGGAGCATCTAATCATTACCATTGACCGCAGCCAGCAGATCTACATCAATGATTATAAGGTAGCGCTGGAGGCCTTACAGGCTAAACTGAAAAAGATCTATGAAGGCCATCCCGATCAGAAGGTTTACCTTCGTGCTGACAAGAGCGTGCCGTATGGGACAGTTGTCCGTGTTGTGTCAGAGGTGAAGAATTCTGGTGTGAAAAGGTTGGGGATGGTCACTGAGCCCCTGAAAAAGTTTGGTAAGAGGCGATAGCAGAAAGAACCGAACTTATGCCTGCCCATACAGACGTTTTGGACCAGGGCCGTGATAGATTCCGAATCTGGGCCGGGATGACGGGCCTCTCTTTATTATGCCATATCCTCTTTTTCTCCGGTGTTCTCTTCCTGCCGGAGCTACAATCTGCCAGATCGTATATACACTCTGCGGTTGAGGTTGACCTGGTAAGTCTCCCCCCGGCTGCGGTGAAAGGAGTACCTGCAAAGCCGGCAAAAGGGCCGGAAGCGGCAAAACAACCACAGGCTTTGGGGACAAAGGTTGCGGACCCCCCCCAAAAACCAGTATCCGTGCTGCCAATACCGTTACAAGTTAAAAAATTTCTCAAGAAAAAGACGTACAATGCATCGAAGGCTATCAAGAGTGCGATTGCAAGAATTGAGAAGGAAGCTTCCAAATCAAGGCCCCGCTCTGTTCAACAGGCCATTGATAAATTAAAGGACGAAGTTGAAGCTGGAGATGTTGTTATGAGGACCGGCACCGGAACAGGCGGGGTGGGCAAAAAAACAGTTGAGCTTCTAGATATTTACAACGCTGAAATCTGGCACCGTATTCAGAAAAACTGGGCCTTTTCCAAGGAGATGGCACGGGGCCGCACCGATTTAGAAGCCATCATCATAGTTAAGGTTATGAAGAAGGGTGACCTGCGAGACGTTTGGTTTGAAAAGAGGTCGGGCAACGCCTATTTTGATGATTCGGTATCGAAGGCCATAAGAAAATCGGATCCATTACCTCCATTGCCTGAAGGATATCTTAACCCCTTTTACGAGGTTGGGATTAGATTCAACCTCTCTGAGCTGCAAAGAAGATTCTGAACCAATCCCCTCCTTTATGATTTCAATAGGTTGTAAGAATTTGAGCCGATCACATCTGAGCATAATTTTTGTTCTTTTTGTTACACTGGTGGTGTATGCAAACAGACCTTGCCAGGCACGTGTCTATATCGATATCAATGCCCCGTATCTTAGGAAAATTCCAACCGCAGTCCCAATCTTCAAAGAGATGGCCGCAGAGCAAGGCGACGCTCAGCTATCCCAGATGTTTTCTAATTTCCTGACGGAGACAATAGCCTTTACGGGTTTCTTTAAGATAGTTGACCGTGAAAGCTTTCTCGAGGATCCCAAAGAAGCGGGTCTGACGGGGCGCACGATCAATTTCAAAAACTGGACGGACGTGGGTGCGGAACTCCTTATCAAGGGCGGGTTTAAGCATGAGGGGGATGTGCTTAAGGTCGAACTTCGGCTCTTTGACACCTTTGGTGGTCGTTTGATCGTCGGCAGGCGCTATACAGGACGACTCAAGGACCATAGGCGCATAATACATCGCTTCTGCAGTGAGGTTATCCTTCGTCTGACGGGTCACCCCGGCATTTTCAACACTCGGATTGCATTTGTGTCAACCACGACAGGGCCCAAGGAGATCTATATAGCAGATTTTGACGGACACAACCCGAGACAGTTTACCAACACCGGAACGATTACCCTGTTTCCCGCTTGGTCCTCGGATGGCAGGTGGTTGGCGTACACGGATTACAAGCATAAAAGATCAGGGCTCTATATCAGGCACATCAAGGAGAAACGTGGCACGGCGGTAAAATTGGAAGGTTCATGCATCACACCAGCATGGATTCCAGGAAAATTTGCTCTGGCGGCCTCCCTTTCTTACCAAGGTAACCCTATGATCTATCTGTTGAGCGGAAACGGAAAGATCATGAGAAAGCTGACACGCCATTGGGGCATTGATGTCGCTCCTGCGTGGTCGCCCGATGGCAAAGAGTTTGCATTTGTTTCTGACCGGTCAGGATCTCCCCAAATCTTCATCAAGAACGTTGAAGAAGGGATTGTTCGCAGGCTGACTTACAAGGGAAATTACAACACCTCGCCTCAGTGGTCACCCCGGGGCAACCACATAGCCTATGTGGGATTGAAGAACGGTCACTTTGATATTTACCTGATTGGAGTAGACGGAAGTGGCCCGATTCAGCTGACACGAGATGCTGGAAACAATGAGTCGCCAACCTGGTCTCCAGACGGGACTCTCATTGCGTTCAGTTCCACCAGGGAGGGACCATCCAGGATCTATGTGATGAATGCTAACGGGACTGACCAGCGTCGTCTGCTGCTCCTTGAAGGTGAGCAGACAAACCCGAGCTGGTCTCCACGGCTTGCTGGAAATTGAAGTCCCTGAGTTGATGCTGGATACTTGATACTGGATGCTGGATTGAAGAGGGATCATCCAGTATCAAGAATCGAGCAACCAGCATCTGAACGTGCCCACAAGATAATAATTCGCTGTGATCAGCCCGAAGTACCCCTAAGAGATTCTGAAATTTGAGCACTTGACTTTTTTTTAAGTTTCAAATAATTATAGGTAAAAGTTCAGCTTATCGGCTATAGTACATTAAGAAATATTTCTGGGTGTTAAACTTTTGCTTCAGAGGAGGTAGGATCATGACAAATAGGTTCTGGAGAGGCTTGGCGATTTTGTTTGTGATTACCGGGCTCGTGTTTACAACTTCCTGTGCTAAAAGACCAGTTAAGTCTGAGCCTGGAGTGACTACAGCAGAACAGGAAGCCCAGAAGGCTTTGGAAGAGCAGCGTTTGCGCGAAGAACGCTTACGGCAAGTGGCCCGGGAGAGTGTCCTCAATCAAGACATTCACTTTCAGTTCGATAAATCGAGGCTCCTGCCTAATGCGAAGGAAATTCTCAGAGATAAGGCAAAATGGCTTAGGGCACACCCTGATGTTTCGGTTATTATTGAGGGCCATTGTGACGAGCGGGGGACCAACGAATATAATATGGGCCTCGGGGATCGACGTGCAAGAAGTGCCCAAAGCTTTCTGGTGGATTTGGGGATTGGGCGAGCCCGCCTAACAACGATTAGTTATGGCGAGGAAAAACCCGCTGATCCACGGCACAATGAAAGGGCATGGACCAAGAACAGACGGGCCCATTTTGCTATAGACTGATAGACCATTACGACCATCACCGGCATTTCCGTTAATTGTGTGAAAAAGGGATTAATGGAGGTGTCCTGCTTCATCTTTTCTTTCCGAGAAAGGATAGCCGAATCCCTTTTACGCCACGGGTGCAAGAATCCAGTATCTCAACGTGCGTGAAGTATACTGATTTGTAATTTGTAAAGGGTCTAAACCGTATGCGTGCAAAGATTGTGGCACCGTGGGTGGTTCTTGTGATAGCCGTGCTAACCTTATTCAATGGTTGTGCCTTCCAAGAAGATATCGTAGCACTCAATTCTGAAGTGGCCCGTTATCAAGAAAATCAATTGAAGTCTGACCAGGCCTCTCGTGCCAGGTATGCCGAACTGCATGCGTTCCTGAACGACCTCAGAGAGGAAATGAGGCAGTTTCGTGGAGGGCTGGAGAGAGGCACGCACGATGCCCAGAAAAGGTCGGCAGACCAGGTTGGGCAGGAGGCCCGATTGACAAGTGTGGAAAAGTCTCTTCAGGGCTTTTTGGATCGGATTGTTCGAATAGAGCAGTATCTGGGGATGGAGCCTTCAGAAGAGATTGCCAGTTCAGATACGGATACAGACCAAGATGAGACCAAAAAGGAGGAGTTGAAGGTACACGAAACCCCTGAAGGGCTTTATGCGAGGGCCAAGCAACTCTTTGACAAGGGTGAGTACGAGAATGCCCGAGAATTGTTTCGGTCGTTGTTGAAACAGTATCCGAAGTCCAAAAAGGCTGGCAATGCGCAGTTCTGGCTGGGGGAGCTCTACTATCGCGAAAAGTGGTACGAAAAAGCTATATTAGAATATCAAAAAGTAATTGAAAGCTACCCCAAGGGAAATAAGACCCCCGGTGCTTTGCTTAAGCAGGGGTTTGCCTTTCTTAACCTTGATGACAAAGCCAATGCCCGGCTTATCCTGAAGGAATTGATTCGAAAGTTTCCGGATTCCAATGAGGCCAATGTCGCCAAGAATAAGTTGAAGACATTAGAATGAGCAAGAAAGCCGAAACCTAGGTTTGAAACCAGCAGCCGAGGAGACCTTTGCAAAGCGTTCAATTTTGTCCAAGGTCAAGGAAGACGAAGATTTAGCGCTGACGCTTCACTGCGTGCAACCGGAGGAATACTTTGAGTATTTTGAGGATAGCGCAAAGCTTCACTTCGTGCGAAATCTGAGTCTGACGCAGAGATTGGGAAAAAGGGGAGATTTTGCAAAGGTCTCTTAAGGTCATCGGGATAGATCCTGGCTTAGCCAGTACAGGTTTTGGGATAGTCCAGGGGTCTAGTTCCCAGATTAGAGATTATTCCTTCGGCACGATCCGAACCTCAAAGACTGAGGGTTTACCTAGCAGGCTTCACCACATCTTTTCTGAACTTTGTTCCGTTCTGAATTCTGAAAAACCCGACTTGATGGTTATTGAAGATATCTTTTCCCTCAAGCAATATCCCAAATCGGGTATTTCCCTTGGAAAGGTCTGTGGGGTGGTACTGCTTACATGTTATGAGTGCGGGATTACTGTAATGGAAATCCCTGTCAAGGAAGTCAAACGCGTACTCACTGGAAACGGAAACGCCAACAAGGGTCAGTTGGAGAAGGCGGTGAGACATTTTTTGAAAAGAGATACTCCCATTACTCCGTCACATGCTTCAGACGCAATTGCCCTTGCCTTGATTGGCCTGTTCAGGCATGTTTGACCACAGAGGCAGAAAATGATCGGCTACTTGGAAGGGAAATTATTAAAAAAGGAACAGGATCAGATTTTACTTTTGAATAACCAGGTCGGTTACGAGATACTCCTGCCAGCGTTTGTGAGACATACACTTAAGGCTAAGAAGATTGGGGATGATGTTGCCTTATACATTTACTATCATCAGACCGAGCGGCAGCCGAAGCCGGTCCTCATCGGTTTCAACCTGGAGGCGGAACGTGAATTCTTCCGTCTCTTCATATCGGTCGAGGATATTGGGCCGATAAAGGCTGTTCAAGCCCTTAGTACACCCGTTCGTGAAGTTGCCAGGGCCATAGAATCAAGGGACTTGGCCTATCTTAAGCGATTGAAGGGGATCGGAAACAGGACGGCCCAGAAGGTTTTGGCTACCCTGGAAGGGAAGCTGGCGAAGTTTGCCTTAATCCGGAAGGCGGAAGAACCTGCTGAGGCTGCTCCTTCTGAAGATTTCACAGAGCAGGTTCATGAGGTTCTTATAAAACAGCTTGGCCATAAGCGAAATGAGGCCAAGGAGTTAATAGTTGCTGCCTTGAAAAGGAATAAAAACATAACTACAGCTGAGGAGCTGTTTGAAGAAGTCTATCGCGGCGAGGTGCACTAGTGGGAAACCAGAACCCGCAAGAAGAGGTGGCTGATAGGAGCGTCAATACCACAGTTTCTGCCACGTCTTCAGATATGGAAGAAAGATCAGAATTTATCAACCTGAGGCCTAAGCGCCTGAAGGAATATGTCGGTCAGACGAAGGTGGTTGAGACCCTCAAGATTGCCATCGAGGCTGCCCTTAAGCGGAAAGAGCCCCTGGATCACATCCTTTTTCACGGCCCCCCTGGTTTGGGAAAGACTACCCTTGCCTATATTATTACCGAGGAGATGGGTGTCAGTATCAACGTGACCTCTGGACCGGCGCTGGACAAAGGAGGGGATCTTTTGGGTATCTTGACCCATCTCGAAGAGGGGCATGTGCTCTTTATTGATGAAATCCATCGTCTCCCGAGGGTTGTAGAAGAGTTTCTATATCCGGCAATGGAAGACTTTGCAGTAGATTTTATCTTTGACAAAGGGATTCATGCCAGGAGTCATCGTTATCGGCTGAATCGGTTTGTTTTAGTCGGGGCGACCACTCGAGCAGGATCGCTCTCACCACCACTTCGTGAACGGTTTGGGATGTTGAGAACCCTTGATTTCTACTCTGAAGAAGATCTGTCCCGCATTGCCAAGCGTTCGGCTGCCCTGTTGAATGTTGAGATCGACAACGATAGTGCCGACGAGATTGCCAACCGCTCACGGGGCACTCCTAGAATCGTCAACAGGCTTTTGAAGCGTGTTAGGGACTTTGCGCAGGTGAGGGGAGATGGGGTTATCCATAAGGCTACGGTTCAGGAGGCGTTGGAGCTAGAAGGGGTTGACGAAAAGGGGCTCACGGCCCTGGACAGAAGGTTTTTGAAAACCATCATAGAGTTTTACAAGGGTGGCCCTGTGGGAATCGAGGCAATTGCAGCTACTTTGCAGGAAGAGTCTGATACCCTTATGGATCTCGTGGAGCCGTACTTGTTGAAAATCGGATACCTGACCCGGACCTCATCGGGCCGGAAGGTCTCAGAAGAAACCTACCGACATTTTGGTCTGCCAATCCAGCAAGGGCTTTTCAAGTAAAAGCCTAAAGAATTCTCTCGCCCGCTCCTTGCAGTCGCTTGAGCACACAGAGGTCTCAAAGATAAATGATTTGTCTGATTTTTTGACCCCGCTTCGCCCTTTTATCAGGCCTTATCCCCCCCGGTCTCATGCCGGCTGTTTCTGTATCCCTCAGTAGTCCACCTGTCCGAGGGGTCTGGCGAAGGTGAAACTGGCAGGTTTCTCCATTAAGTGGTGGCGGGCCTCACCAGCGTTTCCACCGGGCCAGCTGAAGGGAAGCGAAGCAATAAAAAAAACCGTACCCACGAGGAACGCGGCAAATCCCAGGGGCCTGAGTATGAGGAAGTCCGCGATCATTGCCTCGGCGCTTGGTCCTTCCCCTTCCCGCGTCTGATCCTGGGCAAAGGCAGGAAACCCTGTGGTCGTGCAGACCAAGGCCGCCACCATTACCAAAACCAGTAACTTCTTTGTCCGCGTGTGCATGCTGTTTCCTCCTTGGCTTGAAAAGAGTGTAGGAGATACGAATTCGATTCGTCAGTGTACCACGACAAATATAATTAAGTATATCACAAAGTTTTTAATTTAGACAACTATTTTATGTCCCTGTACCCTTCAACACGAATTCAGGTCATTTTGAGAGGGTCGAGCAGCTCATTCAGTTGTGCTTCCGGCAGGACCTTCTTCTTTGTGGCCACCTCCCGGACTGTCTTCCCGGTTGCGTGGGCCTCCTTGGCTATGTCAGCTGCCCTGTCATATCCGATGACCGGGACAAGGGCCGTGCACATGGCCAGGCTGTCTTCTATGAAGGCTCTGCACCTTTCTTCGTTGGCAGTGATTCCATTGACGCATTTTTCGGTGAATATCTTTGCCACTGAGCCAAGAATCGTGATAGACTGCAACAGGTTGTGAGCAATCACTGGAAGCATCACGCTCAGCTCAAAATTGCCTCCCTGGCCGCCTGTGGTAATGGCTGCGTCATTGCCGATTACTTGCGCAGCAACCTGAATGACACATTCCGGTATGACCGGGTTCACCTTGCCCGGCATCATCGAAGACCCGGGCTGGAGGGCCGGGATGTTGATCTCTCCAAGACCACACCTTGGACCTGAGGAGAGCCACCGGATATTGTCTGCTATCTTCATCAGGCTCACTGCCACCGTCTTCAAGGCGCCACTTGTCTCCACTGCCGCATCCTGATTGGCCTGAGCTTCAAAGTGATTCTCTGCTTCTGTGAATTCACACCCCATTTCCTGCGAGATCAGGTCAATAACCCTGGGGGCAAATTCTGGATTGGTATTTAGGCCTGTCCCCACGGCCGTGCCGCCAAGCGCAAGCTTGGAAAGTGAATCCTTGGCCGCTTGCACCCTTTTTATGCCGAGCTTGACCTGATGGGCATAGCCGCTGAACTCCTGGCCTAGTCGGATGGGAACTGCGTCCTGAAGATGGGTTCGTCCGATCTTAACAATGTCGTCAAGGGCCTCGGATTTCTTCAGAAGTGATTCATAGAGGGTTTCAAGTGCAGGGACCAGGGCCTCGATAATAGACGTCAGGGCGGCTATATGAATGGCTGTGGGGATCACGTCATTGCTTGACTGGCCCATATTAACATGGTCGTTGGGGTGCACGGGGTTCGTGGTATTTAGTTTGCCGGCGAGGAGTTCATTGGCCCTTGTTGCAATCACCTCATTGGCATTCATGTTGGTGGAGGTGCCCGAGCCTGTTTGAAAAATGTCTACCACAAATTGCTCATCCATCTTCCCCGCTGCCACCTCATCAGCAGCCGCCATGATGACTTTGGCAAGTTGAGGGTCCAAGAGCCCGAGGTCTGCATTTACCTGAGCTGCACATTTTTTTATAAGGCCCAAGGCCCTGATGAAAGCCCTCGGGAATCTTATACCACTTACAGGAAAGTTATCCGCGGCACGCTGGGTCTGTGCGCCATAATAAGCATCTGCAGGTACCTGAACCTCGCCCATGGTATCTCTTTCGATCCTGAACTTTACATCTTGAGTTGCCATGATAATCCCTCCCCTTTGAAGCCGATTTCCTCTGGACCATCAATCGTGATCATGTAATAATAAGTATAACTTACTTGCCAAGTATAAGGTAACCCTAAAGTTGCATAAACAACACGGCAAGAATGTGATAAAGCCAATGTGGTAAAGAGTTTCATGGCTTTATCGAATGCCTCTGACAAACGCACACATGGTGAAGTCCAGAAACGATATGATATTTGCCGAGTTGTTCACCCTGCGGGAAAGCCGATGATACCGCATCTGCTGCGTTGTCAAGGGTTTGGCGTAAATTACTACAGCCTCACCCTTGACGCCTTGCATCTGCAGCATCCTCGACTTTTGCAACGTTAGGGGTAAGTGGCTATACTGTCAAGATAAAACAGGGATTTGGGGCAACAGGCTAGTGGACTATCAGGGGATCATCATCCGGCCTCCGAGCGAGGCAAACAGCATCATCCTTCAGGTTACCGTGGGATGTTCCCACAACAAGTGTACATTCTGTGGCACGTACAAAGGTGTGCGTTTTAGAATTAAGCCAGAATCGGTCGTTCAACAGGATATCGAGTTTGCAGCCCGCTATTGCAAGCGTCAACGCCGGGTTTTTCTCGCCGACGGCGATGCCCTGATCATCCCACAAGTCAGACTTCTTAGACTTCTTGGGACCATTCGGGA
This sequence comes from Desulfobacterales bacterium, assembly GCA_030616425.1. Taxonomy (GTDB): domain Bacteria; phylum Desulfobacterota; class Desulfobacteria; order Desulfobacterales. Next base: position 13,753 of record JAUWXJ010000020.1, read on the forward strand.
ACGGCTCCCCTGGGTTACACGTGTTGGCGTGTACGGGAATGCCAAGAGCATCCGAAGCAAAACCCTGGAGGAGCTTGTAGCCCTGCGTGAGCACGGGTTGGGCATTGTATACATGGGCCTTGAGACCGGTGACGATGTCACACTGAAGAGGATTAGAAAAGGGGTTACGGTAGATACCATCGTCAAGATGGGTCGAAAGGCTATGGAGGCAGGGATGAAGCTCTCGGTTACGGTGCTGCTCGGCTTGGCCGGACCTGAACGTTCCGGTGAGCATGCTGAGGCCACGGGCCGCGCCCTGAGTGCCATGGACCCAGAGCATGTGGGGGCCTTAAGCCTGATGCTCCTTCCCAACACACCCCTTGGGCGAGACTATGCAGAAGGCCGCTTCAGGCTGCTCTCGCCCATGGAGATGCTAAGGGAACTCAAGGCGATGATAGCCCATACCGATCTTTCAGGAGGGCTATTTCATGCCAACCATGCCTCCAACTATCTTCCCATCAAGGCAAGACTCCCCAGGGATAAAGAGGTGGCCATTGGTCTCATTGATAAGGCCCTGAGGGGTGAACTCTCTCTCAAGCCCGACTGGATGCGCGCCCTTTAGCGAAGCACGAAATTTCCTTCTCTGTTTGGCTCAGGTTTGTCCGGATTGTAATTTGACGGCTCTTTGAAAACCGAGTGCACAACTGTTTGGGCAGCAACGGGTTGCAACTTGACCCCTGAGGCCCTATCTAATATGGTTGTAAGGATTACGCAACAGGAGAATGCTATGTCAGGTATGGTGTGTGAAATCCCTGAATACAACCCCCCTTCTGAAAAGATCAAGACAATACTTGAAAGATACAAGCGAGTGGCCATTGTAGGCCTTTCTCCCAAGCCAGAAAGAGACAGTCACAAGGTAGCCAAGTATCTTAAAGACAACGGCTATAGGATTGTGCCCGTCAATCCCGGCCAAAAGGAGATACTCGGTGAAAAATGCTATCCCAATCTGAAGGCGATTCCTTTCCTGATCGATGTGGTAGACATATTCAGGAAACCAGAGGCCATACCCCCTGTTGTGGATGATTCCATATCGATTGGCGCCAAAGTGGTGTGGATGCAATTGGGTCTTACTCACAACCAGGCAGCAGACAAGGCCCGAGAGGCTGGCCTTGAAGTCGTGATGGGCAAATGCATAAAGATCGAACACATGAACGTGGCCAAGTAACATTGGTTGGAATGAAGGAGGCAAAATGCCGGTTTCGGACAAAGATGACGCTGAGATCATAAGGCTTGTCACCCTGGAGGCAGAAAAGTTTCAGGCCAAGGTCAAACAGATTGATCTGGCAAGACAGATCCTCGATATTGATTGTCCGGATGAAAACAAGGCCGAGTGTGCCGTAGCCATTCAAAAGATATTGGACCAGAAGCACAAGAAATAATTCCGTCGTTGTGACCAGTCATTTTTTCTGTCTTGGAACGAGAGAACAAGGTCATTAACTCTGGAATGGTTAAGAAAGACCATGGATACCGGGGCCATCAGGCGGATTGCGGAGAGGATAAAAGATTCCACCAGGGTTGTGATTTTGACCGGAGCGGGGGTTTCTCAGGAGAGCGGGGTGCCTACCTTTCGGGGGGCAGATGGCCTGTGGAAGAACTTCAGGGCCGAAGACCTTGCCACTCCGGAAGCCTTTCACAAAGACCCTGTGCTGGTATGGCAATGGTACGACTGGCGACGCGGCCTGATAAAACCTCTGAAGCCGAACCCGGGTCATTATGCCCTGGTCGAGCTTGAAAAAGGGATTCAGGACTTTACCCTTGTGACACAAAATGTGGATGGGCTACACAGGGTTGCTGGAAGTAAAGATCCCATTGAAATGCATGGGACCATCTGGCGTGTCTGGTGTCTGGAATGCAAAAGACCTTTGAGAACAGAGAAGTTCCGATAAAGGTACCCCCGAAATGTGAGGCGTGTGGGGGATTGCTTCGACCTGGTGTGGTCTGGTTTGGCGAACCGATTGATGCAAAAATCTTGCACACAATTTACACGTCCCTTCAGAGGGCTGAGGTCATGCTGATCGTGGGGACCTCAGCCGTTGTGCAGCCTGCTGCGTCATTTGGCATAGTGGCAAAAAGGGCCGACGCCTTTGTGGCAGAGTTAAATCGTTCAAGGACGTCCCAGAGTTCTCTGTTTGATCTCTCCGTTCAAGGTAAAGCCGGAGAGCTCTTGCCGCAGCTCATGGAAATGTTTAATGATTCCCTTACTCCAAGTTAACCTAACTGTTAATAGCAGGGATGTACATGCCCGGGTCAGGAGCTATGAGGATAATCAACCCTTTCTCTCAGTTCTTTGCCGCACTTGAAAAAGGAGAGTTTCTTCGGCTTTACCTGGATAGCTTCTCCGGTCTTCGGGTTTCTTCCGGTATATCCCTTGTATTGCCGTACATGAAAGGAACACAATCCACGTATTTCCACTCTATCCCCGCGTGCAAGGGCATCGGATATTTGGTCAAAGAATAGTTCGACTACCTTTTCAGCCTTCGCCCTACTTAGACCGGTTTCCTTCCTTAAAGTTTCTACCAGGTCTGCCTTATTCATTGCCTCTTTCTCCTCTGTCTGAGCCCGAAGATAGGTTTATGTTTTGTCAAACACGTATCCAGAAACTTAAGGACCAACCATTAATTGGCCTGTGTCGAAAGGGTCAAGGACCTCAAATACGCTTCAGCATAACCTATGCTCTCCAATGTTTTATCAGTTGTCGTTCTATTAATCAAGTGATTAGAAAAACTCATGAAGAATACGTGCTCACAATTTCTCGGCACCGGCTTGTAAGTGCTTCAAGACTTCGTTGAACACCTTTTCAAGCCTCAAGGATTGATCAAAGATGATCTTTGTATATTCCTTCAGGTTCTCGTCCGGGCATTCCCTGGCATGTATAATCCTGGAAAATCCCCCTATTGCAGTGATAGGGTTTCTCAATTCATGCATCAACTGAAAGGCCACTTTATTTGCAAAGTCGAGTACCTCTTTGCGTTTCTGAACCCGGTACAGCTGCCTCTTTTCTATAAGACGGGCCACACACATACTTATGTCCAAGCGTTTGAATGCCTTTCTCAGAAAATCATAGGCTCCGATCTTGATCGCCTGAACAGCCTTGTCATAGTCTCCGGCTCCCGTAATCAATACAACGTCAGACTCGGGATACCTTTCTTTAAAGCGTCTGGAGAATTCAAGCCCGTCCATTTTGGGTAGGCCGATATCCACAAAGGCAAAATCGTATTTGTTGCTATTCATGGAGCCAAGGGCCTGTAACGGATCAAGAAATATTTCACAGGCCACGCCCGACTCCTTCAAGACTGAGGCAATAAACTCACAAACCTCGTTGTCATCATCTAAGATAAGGGCTTTCATTGCACACCTCTTTTTGCTGAAATAAGCTTTCTTTTCATCGGTGTTTCCTCCCCCTTGATGGGGGAGGACTAAGGTGGGGGTGATTATGGTTTATCTTTCCCCTCCCCTCAGTTCCCTCTCGCCAGTCATCGATCCTTCGTTCGACCCTGAGGCTCTCGACGGGGAGGCCTCAGACCCGAAGGGGGAGAGGAGATAGTACTGAATAACAGATACCCTGCAGCTTGCTGCAGGGTAGTTCATTATTTCGACACTTATTGACAAACATATTTAATTTATTTGATAATTGCAATAAAATACCGATTTTGTGGAAATACAAGGCTGCAAATATCCAGATTAAAACCCTGGAGCAATTTCGCGCCAGGCTTGCAACACAAGGCAGGGACTTAAAGGATCTATGAGGAAGAGAAGATTTTGGGTTTGCCTCTTGGCCCTGGGTATTTCTTCTGTATCGGTCCAGCTTGTCATGATCCGTGAGGTCATGTCCTCGTTTGGCGGAAATGAACTGGTCATAGGGGTCGTGCTTGGCACTTGGCTACTCTTCACGGGTCTTGGGAGCGCCCTGGGAGTGCCGCTGGCAAAAATGGGGAGGCCTGAAAGGTCCCTTTTTATAGGTCACCTCCTCATAGCGGTCCTGCCATTTGCCCAGATTGCTGCCATACGAGCCCTTCCACTCCTTTGGGTCAGGGGTGAGATGTTAGGACTGACTTCGGCCATTGGCGGGATCGCCATCGTGCTTGTTCCATACTGCCTTGTCGGCGGGGCCATAATACCCCTGGCGGCTTCCCTGCGGCAGGGAAGGGATACCACCAGTAAAGTCTATGTTGTAGACACCCTCGGTTATATTGGGGGTGGCCTTCTATTTAGCCTTGTGCTTGTTTACTTCCTCTCCCACTGGGACAGCTTCGTCGTCCTTGGGTTCCTGAATCTCTTTGCCGCCTTTGTTATGCTCTCATACAAGGTGCTGCCCGTTGTGTGTCTCTTGGGATTCGGGATGCTGATAGCCAGACCGCTCGATATGTCTATGCTTGCCTGGCGTTTTCCCGGTCAAGAAATCATCTTGAACAAGAATACCCCTTTTGCTCAGCTTACCATCTCAAAGACCGGCAGACAGCTAAATGTCCTGCAGGACGCAGTTCCCCTATTTTCAACCGGCAACCTTGACATGGAGACTGTCGCCCATCTGCCACTCTGCCAGGTGAAGGAGGGGGCCAGAGTCCTTCTAATTGCTGGCGGGGTCTTTGGCACCCTTGAGGAGATTTCCAAACACGATCCAGAGCGCATAGACTACGTGGAGCTTGACCCCGCTATCCTGGACCTTGACAAGCTAATTCACAGGAGTCTTGCCCGTTCCATTGTGCACACCCACGTTGGAGACGGTCGCCTATTTGTGAAAAAAACACCCATGGAATATGATGCCGTCATTGTTGACCTTCCAGACCCTGAAAGTGCTCAGCTGAACCGCTTTTATACAGAGGAGTTCTTTGAAGAAGTAAAATCAGTCCTTACCAGGGGCGGAGTCCTTTCCTTCACACTGATAGGTTCTGATAATTACCTTGAAGAAAAAGGGCTCGCCTTGAATCGTTCGGTCCATGCTGCCCTGAAAAAGGTCTTCAAACACATTCTGGTATTTTCCGGAATGACCCATTATTACCTGGCGTCAGATGCTCCACTAAATCCCGATATCGCTGGTGTACTGGCCGAGCGGGGGATCACCACCAAGCTTTTAGTAGATTACGAGCTACCCACCATTGCAGATCCGTTTCGCATGGACATGCTCAAGCGTCTCCTCTCTGAAAAAGAGGTATTGTCAAACAGGGACCTTTCCCCACTGGCCTTCGGCCATCTGATTGACCTATGGCTTAAAAAATCCGGGAGTTCGAAGACGATCCTGCATATAACAGTGATAGCCATCCTTGGATTTGCAATCCTGGCATGCCGCAAGGACCGCCAGCGTTTTACAATCGCGACCTCCGGGTATGCTAG
>JAUWXJ010000153.1 GCA_030616425.1 Desulfobacterales bacterium
AGTTGCATAAATAAGAATTTTGTTTTATTAACTAATCCTTAATAATAGATAGCGGTGTTAGGGCTCTTAGTTTGACATCTTGTGATTTTTACGATTGATTGAGATCCGGAGTACTCATGACTACCTCAAAACCAATCATTCTGACATTCTTGCATGTTTGTTTATTACTATTATGGGTATAAAGGGGGGGCAATTTATTAATAAAAAACTTTAAGCAGGTAAAGGAGGAGTAACAATGAGAAAAGGATTATTATTTTTTGTCTTGTGTCTTGTGATCGGTCTGATTTTTTCACCCTGTGCCTGGAGTAAGGCAAAGACTATCAAGATCGGTCTCAACATCCCGCTTACTGGCGATATCCCCAAGGTGGGCGAAGGCTCAAAGTTCGCGGCCCAGATGTGGCTTGAGGACATTAAAGCCGCCGGCGGCCTTAAGATCGCGGGGGAGATGTACATGGTGGAGCTGGTCATTGAGGACAACGAGTCCAGAGCTGAATCGGCTGTAAAGGTCAATACCAAGATGATCACCGAGGACGAAGTCCTGGTCATTGTTGGACCTCAGTCCTCTAAGCAGGCGGTACCTGCAGGCGAGGTGGCCAACAACTACAAGACTCCTATGGTGAGCCCCTGGTCCACAAATCCTAACACCACCAAGGATCGTCCCTTTGTTTTCCGCGGCTGCTTCCTTGATCCTTTTCAGGGGCCCGTCGCCGCCAATTTCATCACAGAGGAGTTCGGATTCACCAAAGCCGCGGTTCTATACGACGTGGCCAGTGACTATCCCAAGGGACTTGCCGAGTTCTTCAAGGCGGGTTGGGAAGACCTGCACGGCCCCGATTCCGTGGTGGCCTTTGAAAGCTTCACCACCAGGGACGCCGACTTCAGTTCCCAGTTGACGAAGATCATAAGATCAGGCGCTGAGGTAATGTTCACACCACAATACTATAATGAGGTGGCCTTGATCGTGCAGCAAGCCCACGAACTGGGGTGGGACAAGCCCATTGTGGGTAGCGACAGCTGGGGATCGGCAGAGACAGTAGAGCTCTGCGGCAAGGATTGTTATGGGCTCTTCTTCAGCACCCACTACGCCGCTGCTGGTGCAACGGGTGCGACCAAGGTGTTTATCGATCGCTATAGGAAGAAGTACGGGTATGTGCCTGACGATGTGGCCGCCCTGACCTGGGACACCATGCGCATTGTTCAAGAGGCTATTCAGTCCTACGGCAAGATCACCGGGAATGTGAAAAAGGACCGAAAGGGTGTCCGCGATGCCCTGGCCCGCATCAAGGAATTCGATGGCATCACAGGCAAGATGACCTTCACCGAGGATGGTGACCCAATCAAGTGTGCGGTCATCGTCAGGATCAGCGACAAAGGCGAGTTTGAGTTCTATAAGTCTGTCTGCCCATAGGGGTAAGAGCCAAGGAGAGTGATTTATCTTGACGTCCCGGTAAGACTTCGTAGGCCATAGGAGTTAGGACTCGTGACACAGAAAGGCGGGCCTGGGCGATGAGCCCTGAGCCCGCCTTGTTGAAAGAACAAGGAGCCAATGAGATGTTGTTCTTCTTCCAAAACCTGATCAACGCCCTCCAGTGGGGCAGTTTCTACGCCCTGATCGCACTGGGATACTCAATGGTATACAGCATCCTGATGCTCTTCAACTTTGCTCACGGCGATATCTTCATGGTTGGAGCTTACATCGGCTTCGGTGTCTCGAGTGGCCTGATAGCGCTCGCCGCATGGGGCGGGGTTGCAGCGCCCAACTGGTTGATCCTGATGCTGACCATTATCTTCTCCATGTTCCTGACCTCCTTTGTGGGCATGGCGGTCGAAAGGATAGCCTATCGGCCTTTGCGGGCAGCGCCTCGAGCATCGGCTGCGATCACCGGCCTGATGATAGGCATGATAATGGAGACTGGCAACCTGGCCCTGCTGGGAGCAAGACGGGTAAGCTTCCCGGCCTTGATCGAGGCAGTCACTTACAACATGGGCGGCGTGTTCGTGACCAACAAGAAGATCATGATCGTTCTCGTATCCTTCCTGCTCATGATTGCCCTGCATCAGTTTGTAGGCAGGACCAGGTGGGGGATGGCCATGCGGGCTATGGCCTTTGACTATGTTGTCGTGCCCTTGATGGGAGTGCCACTAAACACCATGGCTGCCATGACCTTTGCCATTGGTTCCTCCCTGGCAGCTGCGGCAGGTATACTCTTTGGCATCGCATATCCTGTCCTGGATCCCTACATGGGCATTCTCATCGGCTGGAAGGCTTTCGTGGCTGCCATCCTGGGAGGAAGAGGCTCCGTTATGGGTGCCGCACTGGCTGGCTTCCTGATGGGGTTTATAGAAATCTTTGTGGCGATGATCTTCCCCTCGACGCTGCGGGATCTGATCGCCTATTCAATCATCCTGCTCATCTTGGTCTTCAGGCCCCACGGCTTCTTCGGCGAACCCTATAGTGCGCGTCTGCGGCTCTGAGCGGAAGCACCCAAAGTGCGGATGTCTCTACCGTCATGAAAGATACCAGAGAGACGAGGGATTGACATGGAGGTAATAACCAGGAATTCTTCGATAAGCATGAGTTTGTTGAGGAGCAAAGCCCTGGAATCGCTTTCCCGGATTCCCCTGATAGGCTGGCTATTTGGTGCCCTGATAGCGGTGGCACTTGAACATATCCTGGGTATTTCGTTGGCCCTGGCCCTGGGGATGCCCAAGATACCAGTCCTTTTTGGCTTCGTAATCATGCTCAAGAAACTTGTGCTGATCCCCAGCGCAATGCTCTATATGCTGCTGATATATATCTTGCCCATAGGTGCCGTAGCACGGCTGAGCGCCCCGCTGGCAAACAGGCTGGCAGCTAAACTTCTCAGGTTCCCCTTGTGGTTCTCCGTGGCCATACACCTCGGCCTGCTTTACGCCGCCTTGCATATGTGGTCCGGAATCAGTGACTACCGAATCCTCATGCTCAAGCTCACCTTGATCGCAATTATTCTCACCCTGAGCCTGAACGTGATTAACGGCTACATGGGGGAGTTCTCCTGTTCGCATCCCGGCTTCATGGCCCTGGGTGCATACACAGCCTCGGTTTTCACCGTGGTCCTGTTCGTCGACGACAGACTCTTTGGGCCCGCCCTCCTTCCTCCCATTTTGGGTCTGTTCATATTCCCCATCGCATTGATCGTGGGAGGAATGGTAGCATCCTTGGGGGCCCTTGCTGTGGCGATTCCTTCCTTTAGGACGAGAGGCGACTATCTGGCCATCGTCTCCCTGGCGTTTATGTTCATTGTCAAGAGCGCGATCGAGAACCTGGAGATTGTTGGGGGCCCGCGCGGCTTGAGTAGCCAGCCGGATTGGGCCAATCTGCCCACAGTATTCTTATGGACTATCGCCTGCATATGGATTATCAACAATTTTGTAAACTCCACCCTGGGAAAGGCGCTGAACGCTGTTCGCGACAACGAAATGGCGGCCGATGCCATGACCGTCAACACCAGACGCACCAAGATCGTGGCATTCCTATTTGCAGCCTTCTGGGCCGGCGTGGCCGGCGGACTTTTTGCCCATGTGCTCAGATACGTCAACCCGGGTACCTTCGGTATTCAAAAACTCGCTGAGGTCCTGGCCATGGTCTACTTTGGAGGGCTGAACTCCGTGTACGGATCCATTGTTGGCGCCGTAGGCTTCAATCTCATGAGTGAAGCCCTACGACCGTTACAGATATTCAAGTGGATCTTGATCCCATTCCTGCTCATCCTGGTGATGATTTTCCGTCCAACAGGGCTTATCGCCTTCAGGGAATTCAACGTGAAGAACCTCCTTAAACCGAAACTGAAACCGGAAGAAGAGGTGTAGCATGCCATTGCTTCGGATTGAAAAAATGACCCACTACTTCGGTGGTCTGCGGGCCGTCCACAATTACGATCTGGAGATCGAATCAGGCCAGGTCAGGGGGCTGATCGGGCCCAACGGGGCAGGCAAGACCACCGTCTTTGACCTCATCACCGGCATCTACCGGCCAACCCAAGGAGAAATAATCTTTGATGGCAGGGAAATAGTAGGTCTTAAACCCCATCAGATCGCCTCCATGGGCCTTGGCAGGACCTTCCAGAACCTCCTATTGTGGAGATATATGACCGTCCTCGAGCATGTGAAGATGGCCTGTTACTCGAAAATTAGCTATGGATTGATCGGGGCATTTTTCGGTACACCCAGGTGTCACAGGGAAGAAGGAGAGAATGAAAACAAGGCATATAGGCTTCTGGAGATGATGGGTGTCGGCGACTTCGCTGATCAGGTTGTGCCCAACCTTCCATACGGCGCCCAGAGAAGGGTGGAGATGGCAAGGGCACTGGCTATAGAGCCCAAGATATTGCTCCTGGATGAGCCCACTGCAGGCATGAACCCTGAGGAGCTAATTCAGATGATGGAGATCATCCGTCGGATCCATGAGGAGTTGGGGCTGGCCATTTTCCTCATCGAGCACAGAATGAGGGTGGTCATGGAGCTCTGCGAGATCATTCAAACCCTGGTCTTTGGAGAGGTCATCGCTAGGGGTACACCGGAGGAAATCCAGAACAACCCCAAGGTTATTGATGCCTATCTGGGCAAGGAGGCGGTAGTCTGATGTTGTTATCAGTGGAAAATCTGCGAGTTTCCTATGAGAGGATAAAGGCCCTCCATGGCATAGATTTCCAGATGGATGAAAAGGAGATTGTGTGCATCATCGGCGCCAATGGCGCCGGGAAGAGCACCACCTTACGGGCGATTTCCCGCCTGATCCCTGTTGAAGCCGGGACTAAAATGGCCTATATGGGGAGAGATCTGTTAAAATACTCCGCTGACAAGGTGGTCAGCGAGCTCGGCATCTCCCATGTACCTGAGGGAAGGCGTCTATTTGGCAACCTGACGGTTATGGAGAACCTCAGGCTGGCCACCTTTGCAAGGAGGGACAGGGAAGGGATCAAGCGAGATATCGAGCGTGTGTTTTCGATCTTCTCGCGCCTGAAAGAGAGGACAACGCAGAAGGCCGGAACGCTGAGCGGCGGCGAGCAGCAGATGCTTGCCGTGGGGAGGGCGTTCATGAGTGGAAGGAAGATCATGCTCCTTGATGAACCCTCCATGGGATTGGCCCCTTTGTTGATGATGGGCGTGTTCGATTCGCTCAAGGAAATCAATCAGGAAGGGACTACCATTCTTCTCGTCGAGCAGAATGCTCGCATGGCGCTTCAATTCGCCCAGCGAGGTTATGTGCTGGAGAACGGGAGCCTGGTGCTGGAAGGGGATTCTACAAAGCTTCTCACCAACCCCAAAGTCAAGAAAGCCTATCTGGGAGGATGATAGGCACACATGAAGTGCGGATTTCTCTACCATAAGAAATCCTTCCTCCTTACAAGGTTGTTGTGAGAATAATGGACGAGTGAAAGCGAGAACTATCCCGGCAATTACAGGTACTGCAGCTTAAGAACTCGTTCTTTTTATCCCTCTCAATAATACTATCGAAGCTCCGCCTCAAACCGACGAGGCACGATGTTAGTAAGAAAATACGAAATTCGAATACCCGCCTGCC
>JAUWXJ010000073.1 GCA_030616425.1 Desulfobacterales bacterium
GATGCTCGGCATCTTCATCCCCCTGATCGTGGTGAACTGTATTGTCTTAGGCCGTGCTGAGGCCTTTGCGTACAAGGAGGGGATTGGGCGCTCTATTCTCGATGGGCTTGGTATGGGTGTTGGCTTTACCATATCGCTGACGGTCCTCGGGTCGATCCGTGAGATTTTTGGTGCTGGCACATGGTTCGGCAATGAAGTTTTTGGAGCTTCCTTTCAGCCTTTTACCTTTATGGTTGAAGCCCCCGGTGCCTTTGTGTGCCTGGGGCTGCTCCTTGCTATTATGAATCTGGCCGGAAAGAAGTAATGATAAAATCGCTGCACAATTTTATGAAAAAGGAGTAGTCGGATGGGAGACTATATTTTACTGGCTATAAGCGCTATCCTTGTTAACAACATCCTGCTCATCCAGTACCTTGGAAACTGCCCGTTTCTGGGCACGTCTAAGAGGATGGACACGGCAGTGGGTATGGCCATGGCCGTGGTCTTTGTCCTTGTCCTGGCAGGTATTGTGACCTGGGTGCTTGAAGCTGTAATTCTGAAACGTTTTGGCCTGGAGTATCTCAGGACCCTTGCGTTTATTCTTGTGATCGCCGCACTGGTCCAGTTTGTTGAGATCTTCATGAAGAAGACCATCCCGGCCCTCTACGCGGGTCTGGGTATCTTTCTCCCCTTGATTACGACCAACTGTGCGGTGATGGGTGTCTGCCTGATCAATATCAAAGAGGAGTACAATTTTCTGGAGATGCTCGTTTCTTCCATTGGTTACTCAGTCGGTTTTGGCCTGGCGCTGATTCTATTTGCAGGACTACGCGAACGGATTATCATAGGAAGGGTGCCCGGGCCTTTGCAGGATGTCTCTATTGCTTTGGTTACGGCCGGATTTATGTCCCTTTCGTTTCTCGGTTTCAAAGGAATGATCTAGGGAAGGAAAATTCGAAATTCGAAGCACGAAATTCAAAACAATATCAAATGACCAAAATACAAAATTCAAAACAAACTCGAATGGCTCAATAATAGCACACAGCGTAAAATAAGGTTTTGAACATTTAAACATTTGAATTTCGGATTTATTTTCTTAAATTATTTTTTCGAAAACCTGTAGGAGACAGAAAACAATGTTAGAAGCCTTACTTCTCATGATGGGATTAGGAGGTGTCGCGGGAACAATGCTCGGCATTGCCTCCAGGATATTTTATGTGTGGGAGGACCCCCGCATTGCAGAGGTAGAAAACTGTCTGGCCGGAGCCAACTGCGGGGCGTGTGGCTTTACAGGTTGTGGTGCCTGTGCTGCAGCCATTGTTGAAGGTAGGGCTCCTGTTGGCGCCTGCATAGTCGGTGGGGCGGCCTCTGCACAAAAGGCGGCCGCGGTTATGGGTATGGAGGCAGGCGCAGCCGAGGCGCTCACATCACAAAACACCTGTACAGGCGGATTTCGAGCCCCTGAGAAATACTATTATATGGGTGTGAACGATTGCCGGGCGGCAGCCCTGCTTTATGCCGGTGCCAAGGAATGCGCTGTTGGCTGCCTCGGTTTTGGGAGTTGTGTGAAGGCCTGCCAGTTTGACGCCCTTAAAATCGGTCCCGAAGGGACGCCGGTTGTTGACGTTGAAAAATGTGTGGGCTGCGGTGCCTGCGAAAAGGCGTGCCCCAAGGCGATTATGCAGGTGAGAACACCTTCACAACGAATCCTCCACATGAACCTTGTTACGGATCGTCTGGCCCCATGCCGCCAGACCTGCCCGGCCGAGATCAACATCCCCAAATATATCAACCATATTAAGAACAAGGAATATGATAAGGCTTACCTTACGATTATGGAGCGGAATCCCATGCCGCTTTCTATTGGTCGGGTCTGTCCGCATCCTTGTGAGGATGCGTGCCGCAGGGCCTTGGGGGATGAACCGGTTTCCATCAATCAGCTGAAGCGGTTTTGTTCTGACTGGGTGTTCGATGAAGGGGCACAGGTCAAGATTCCTGTGGCACCGGACACCGGATACAAGGTGGCTATTGTGGGCGGAGGTCCCAGCGGACTGGCTTGTGCCTATTTTTTGAGGCGCCTCGGCCATCAGGTGAAGATCTTTGAATGGTTGCCCAAGCTGGGAGGCATGATCTACTATGGCATTCCCCAATACCGTCTTCCCAAAGAGATCCTTTATAAAGATATTAATCGCATTCTTGATCTCGGTGGTATTGAAGTCAAAACGGGCGTGAAGTTCGGTGTGGACTTTGATCTGGAGTCCCTTGTGGGGGGCGGGTTTGATGCAGTTCTCATGACCATTGGGGCCATGAATCATGCCTCTGCCAGGATACCTGATGAAGACAAGGTCAAGGGGGTTATCCCGGCAACGGTCTATCTGAGAAGGCAGGGTTTGGGAGATCCGTATCCGATCGGGAAAAGGGTCGGGATCATCGGCGGTGGGAATGTTGCTATGGATTGCTTGAGGTCGAGTGTTCGCCTGGGCGCTGAGAAGGTCTATTGCCTCTACCGGAGGACAATCAAGGAGATGCCTGCCAATGTGGTGGAAATAGAGGCCTGTGAACATGAGGGTATAGAGTTTATTACTTTGTGTACGCCCACCAAGTTCACAACCGATGATGAGGGTAACCTTACGGGTATCGAATACCTGAAAAATGAGCTGGGCGAACCGGATGCAAGCGGCCGGCGCAAGCCTGTGCCGATTGAGGGCTCTGAGACAGTCATCCCTCTTGACAATTTTATCCTGGCTATTGGTCAGACAACTAATTCTGCCTTTGCGGATGTAGAAGGGACCGCAGTATCAAGGCTTGAAACGTTTAAGGGATCAATTGTGGTCGATCCAGATACCCATCAGACGGCCATTCCTTACGTATTTTCCAGCGGGGATTCTGCAGGTCCTCCCGGGCTTTTAGTCGCGGCTATCGGAGGGGGGAGACGGGCCGCAAGGGGTATCCATAAGTATCTGATGGGTGAGGATATGGCATTTCCTGAGACCAGGCTTCGGGTGGATTCAAGGCGCATGAAGGGTCACATACCCGGCACCATCTTCGATAGCATTAAAGGGATCCAGAAAAAAGGCCGCATAAGCCAGCCCGAACTTGAGCCAGGCTCTTACGAAAGACAGCACACCTATGCTGAGGTGGACCTGACGGTTACAGAGGAAGAAGCCCTCAAAGAGGCTGATCGCTGTATGCGATGCTGCCTGACTTGCTATAACAAAGATGCTTAGTTTCAATGACAGGGCAGGCAAGCCCTTAAGGCCTCAAAAAAGTCTGTTTGCCGATTAGGCAGGCGGACTTTTTTTTGACTTTTTTGATTCACATGGTATATTGTTTGGAAATTGCTGAGCGGTTTTCACAGCGATTTCAGGGTTAGAGGTACTTGAGAAACCTCAAACTTATTTTTTTACCAGTCAATTAGGTAGCTTAGATCATAAAGGAGGTGGTGCAAGTAAGGTTCGCGGGTGGTAGGCAAATTCTATAACAATCCTATGAAAGGAGATTCAAAATGAAAATGCCGCTCGGAAGTATATCACGCAGGGACTTCATGAAGTACTGCGCAACCACGGCGGCCGTTTTAGGCCTTTCAGAACTTGAGTTTGCAACTAAGGTTTCGGAGGCCCTGGCTGCCGCTCGATCAAAGCCTCCAGTACTCTGGCTTGAAGGCCAGGACTGCGCCGGATGCACCATCTCATTTGCCGGTTCGCTTAACCCGCCAGTTTCTTCACTGATCCTTGACACGGTATCGGTCAGATATCATGAAACGATCATGGCTGGCGCAGGGCATGTGGCAGAAGCGGCCTATCACGAAATTGTTAAGGCAGGCGGGTATGTATTGTGTATAGAAGGATCGATCCCCACTGCAGATGACCGCTTTTGTATGATAGGGGGCCGCCCATTCAGGGAGATGGTAAAAGAGGCAGGGGCAAAGGCGGCTGCTATTATTGCGGTTGGTGCCTGTGCCACATACGGAGGCATCCCGGCAGCTGGCCCGACCGGTGCCGTCGGTGTCACCAAGATCATCAAGAACAAACCGGTCATCAATCTTCCCACCTGCCCGGTGCATTGCGATCACCTGATCGGTACCATCCTGTACTATCTAACCACCAAAAAAGTTCCACCCCTTGATAAGTTAGGCCGTCCAAAGATGTATTTTGGAGAACTTATCCATGACAACTGCAGGCGGCGATCCTATTTTGACAATGAGCAGTTCCTGACCGACTGGAACGATCCTGCCCAAAAGAATTGGTGCCTGTACCAGAAGGGCTGTAAAGGACCTGATACATATGCGGACTGCCCCATTCGCAGGTGGAACGACGGGCTGAATTTTTGTATCGATTGCGGGGCAGGCTGCATGGGGTGCGCCGAGCCGGGATTTTATTCTGAGATGAGCCCTCTTTACACGGCTGAGAGCGAGCGGTCCAGAAACATCATGGCCCGAAAGAAGGCCGGCTTGATCCCGCCGCTAAAGGAGGTGGTATAGATGGGAAAGAAGATCGTTGTTGATCCGGTAACAAGAATTGAGGGACACCTCAAGATAACAGTTGAAATCGAAAACGGTAAGGTCAAAGATGCCTGGAGCAGCGGCACCATGGCACGCGGTATTGAGTCCCTTCTTCAGGGAAGAGACCCAAGGGATGCTCCTTTTGTAACCAGCCGCCTCTGTGGTGTGTGCTTTAGTGTTCATCAGCTTACATCCTCGTATGCGCTGGATGAAGCCTTTGGGGCCAGGGTTCCCTGGGGAGGTACGCTCTTAAGGAACCTTGCCATGGGCGCAGAATATATCTATGACCATCCTCTCCACTTTTACCACCTCAGCGCCTTAGACTATATCGATATCATGGCTGTGGCCGCATATAAGGGCAAGGACAAGGCTCTGAACGCCGTAAAGGATAAAGTGGTCGGCCTGGTAAAGGCAAAGGATGTCTTCCCCCTCACACCGCGGTATAAGCCGGATGAATTCTGTGTAACCGATCCGGACGTGGTGATTTCAGCGGTCAAGCATTATATAGATGCCCTGAGCATGGGCGCCAAGGCCCGGAACATGGGTGCCATCTTCGGCGGCAGGCAGCCCCATTACCAGAGTATCGTGGTGGGGGGCTTTACACAGTTGCCTGACATGAACCAGATGGCGAAGTTCCGAGCCATGCTGGATGAGCAGGCCAAATTTATCAACGAGGTTTATATCCCGGACGTACTTGCCTTCGGGACCGGTCCCCTGTTTCCGCTGGCCAAGGCAGGCGTCGGGGGTGGTCATTACAACTACCTCTCTTATGGAGCGTTTGAGTTGGACAAGGCGGGTAAAGAGTTGGTCTTTCCGCCAGGTGTGATCGTGGGATTGAACCCTGCCGACATCAAGATTAAACGATTTAATCCCAACAAGGTCACTGAATCGGTGAAATATGGTTGGTACAAGAAAGATAAACCTCAGCATCCGTACAAGGGGAAGCAGGTATTTGATCTTGACAAGAAGGGCGCTTATTCATTTGTCAAGGCTCCCAGGTACAATGGGAAGCCGATGGAGGTGGGGCCACTGGCACGGATGCTGGTGGCCAAGAATCCAGATGTGCTGGGATTGGTTGCAAAGGGCGTAAAACCGGGTGCGGTTGCACGTCACGCAGCACGGGCCATTGAGACTAAGCTGGTCGTGGATGCCTGCTACAAGTGGTTGGATGAACTCCTTTCTGAGATGACCAAGCCGGGATTCAAGATCCATGATACAGCGCATTGGGAGCCGCCGGCTACTGGTACGGGAGCCGGGTTCTATGAGCCACCACGTGGTGCCCTAGGTCACTGGGTTAAGATCAAGGACAAAAAGATTGCCAACTATCAAATGGTAGTCCCTTCAACCTGGAATGCATCACCCAGGTGTGAGAAAAAGCTGAGGGGACCATATGAGGAGGCCTTGATAGGGGCGCCGGTGCCAGACCCGGACAATCCAATCAATGTGGTGCGGATCATCCGTTCCTTTGATCCCTGCCTGGCCTGTGCCATTCATCTCATCGATCCCAAGACCAACGAGATCAAGAAGTTCCTCGTAGAATGACAAAGGTAACCCAATCTGACACCTCAACGAATTGACACCCCCCCCCAACCCCCCCCCCTTGAAGGGGGAGGGCAGGGGGGGGGTGAAAAAAGCAAATCCCTATCCAAACGAGTTAAGGAAGGCAGTAATGCCCCCCCTAGACATATTGTCGTCATAGGGGTAGGCAACCTGCTGATGTCTGACGAAGGCGTGGGTGTCCATGTGGCCAACAGGCTCATGGAGATGGATCTGCCTGCGGGTGTAAAAGTTGTTGAAGGGGGAACCGACGGCTTTCGTCTAATGAATGTGGTGACTGAAGCAGATCGGCTTATCGTGGTTGATGCAGTAAAGGGGGGAGGGGCCCCTGGTTCAATCTACCGGTTTGACATCAAGGATGCGCCCACATGCCCCGACGTGTACAAGACCTCGGTTCACCAAATTGGTATTCTGGAGGTGATCCATCTTTCAGAACTGGTTGGCAAGACCCCTGAGACTACAATCATCGGGGTTGAACCGAAATCACTCGATATGGGCATGGAACTCTCACCCGAGGTGCAGGCCAAAATTCCTAAGATTGTTGAACTGGTCTTAGACGAGGTCAGCAGATCCGCGGGATCTGTTCCCCTGTGAGCATGTCTACGATTCTAGTTCCGCCAATGCGTGTTTTCATGAAGACCTTTCCAGGAGAATCTGTAACTACCTCTCCTATAATGGAGGCGTCTTTTCCGTATTCGGCTGCTTTAATCGTCTCCAATACCTTTTCGGCGTGGTCCGGCCCGACAAAGGCAAGGAGCTTGCCCTCATTGCCTACATAAAGGGGGTCGAAACCCAGAAGTTCACAGATGCCCACAACTTCATCTCGGATCGGGAGTGATTCCTCATAGATCTTTATACCCACGTTCGATTGGGTGGCGATCTCGTTCAGTGAGGTCCCCACACCCCCGCGGGTTGGATCCCTCAAGGCATGGATTTGGTCACTTGCGGCAATCATTTTGCCTACCATGTGGTTTAGGGGGGCGGTGTCGCTTTCAATCTGGGATTCAAAGGTCATCCCCTCCCTTTGGGTCAATACAGTGATCCCATGGTCGGCAATAGTTCCACTGATTATAACCTTATCGCCGGGTCTGGCGTTGTGCCCGGAAATATTTATACCCTCGGGGACAAATCCGACCCCGGAAGTATTGATAAATATTTTGTCCGCGGCCCCGCTCGGCACTACCTTGGTATCGCCGGTGACAATCAGCACATCGGCCTTTTTTGCCGCATCTTTCATCGCCCGGAGCACCCTTTTCAGGTCAGCCGTGGGAAAGCCCTCTTCGATGATCAGGCCCACGCTCAGATAAAGCGGGGTTGCGCCGCACATGGCAAGATCATTGACCGTGCCGTTAACAGCAAGGTCTCCGATGTTTCCTCCCGGGAAAAAGATCGGATCAACCACATAGGTGTCGGTGGAAAAGGCAAGCCGCTTTCCTTCAATATCAAAGACGGCGCTGTCATTGAGTTGCGCAAGGATCGGGTTTTCAAACTCAGGGACCAAGAGATCAGAAATCAGGCTGTGAGATGCCTTTCCGCCACTTCCGTGATCCAGAAGAATTTTATCTGTGCTCATGGATAAATCCGTTCTATCCCTTACTCTGCCTCGATATGGCTTATTTCAAGCTCTTTTCCAGAGATAATTTCACTCGCAATCCCCCCACATTTAGGACAGAGAAAAAAGGAGCTACCCACTTCAAAGTCTATGTTACAATTTTGACATCGTCCCCTGGCAGGGACAACTTCTATGTCAAGTTCGGCCCCTTCGGCCACGGTCCTCTCTGAGATCACCTCAAAAGAAAAGCTCAGGGCCTCTGGGACAACAGCGGACAGAGTCCCTATCCGAACTTGCACCCTGGTAACACGGGAAACCCCGTGCTTTTTGCTTTCGTCTTCGACAATCTTGAGCAGACTTTGGGCAATCGAAAGTTCATGCATGGTACTTGTAATAAGCGGCACACGTCCCTTCAGTAGAGACCATACAAGGCCCCACAGGGTGGCTCGGTGTGCAGAGGTTTTTGTACAGGGGGCACTCCAGAGGGGTCTTCAACCCCATAAGTATCTCGCCACAGGCGCACCCTGTTGGTTCTTTTGAGTCAGGCACTGAAAGCTCAAACCTTTTTTCTGCGTCAAAGGAATCAAATTCTCTCCGGATCTTCAGCCCACTTTGCGGGATCGTTCCGATTCCTCGCCAGACGGCGTCGGCTGGCTCAAAGACCTGGTACATTATTTGTCGGGCCTTTTCGTTTCCCTGGAAAGTCACTGCACGGCGGTATCCGTTCTCCAGCCTTGCTTCTCCCTCTTCTATTTGTTTTATCAGCATATAAATGGCTTGCAAGATGTCTGCTGGTTCAAACCCGGAGACAACGCATGGGGTGTGGTAGGTTTCAACCACCGGCAGGTAGGCATTGCTACCAATAATCACGGAAACGTGTCCTGGACAGATAAAGCCGTCAATTCTTACATCATCTGCTGTCATAAAGGCGATTAGTGCTGGCGGAACCAGCTTGTGAGCCGAGAGTACGGAAAAGTTTTTCAATCCCCTTTTTTCTGCCTCAAGTATGGAGGCGGCAATTGTTGGGGCAGTGGTTTCAAAACCCATGCCCAGGAAGACTACCTCCTTTTGAGGATTACTCTCTGCAAGACCGAGGGCGTCAAATGCTGAGTAAACAATACGAATTTGTCTCCCTTCGGCCCCTTCTTTTTGCAGGGAGGAATGGGTGCCAGGCACCCTCAGAAGGTCCCCGAAGGTAGCCACAATAACATCCTTTATCCTGGCCACTTCTATGAAGGTATCGATTTCTTGTTGAGCGGTTACACACACAGGGCAACCTGGTCCGGAAAGGAGCGTAATGGTTTCTGGCAGCAGCCCCCGGATTCCGCTCCGGAAGATAGCCATGGTATGAGTGCCACACACCTCCATCAACCTTACTTTTTCCCGGCTTGTTTCTTTGATTTTCTCTACTAATTTCTGGGAGAGTTCTCTGTCTCGGTATTCATCTATGTGCTTCATACTGGTCATTTCTTATCAGGTCCTTGCGTCAAATCGTCATGATACCTGTAGCGTAGTTTCCAAGCCGTCATGGGACATTTTTTTTGGGTCAGGTCACTGATAATTGCGTGA
The DNA here is from genome assembly GCA_030616425.1 of Desulfobacterales bacterium. Classification (GTDB taxonomy): domain Bacteria; phylum Desulfobacterota; class Desulfobacteria; order Desulfobacterales. The sequence goes on from JAUWXJ010000073.1 coordinate 9,159, forward strand.
AAGATTATACAACGGCACCATGTTCGGCATACCGTCCTGTCACGAGTTGGCAATTGCGGCTGCCACAATCGCCTGTCCCAAAGAGATCCCTCCGTCATTGGTCGGCACAAGAGAATGGGTGAAGACCTGAAAGTCTTTATCTTTCAGGGCGTTTGTCAGACCGGCCAACAAGACTGCATTTTGAAAGACACCGCCACTTAGGACTACACGATCCAGCCCTGTCTCTTTGCGTAAGAGTGTGCAAAGGTCAGAAAACAAGCAGACTAGTGTCGTGTGAAACCTGCTACTTATTTCAGACACCTCGCGACCTTTTTCCATATCCCTTACCACGCCGCGTATAATCGGGCCAACCAGTATCTCGTAAGAATCTTTCCCTCGTCTCCACTCGTAATCATAAGATTCCTTAGTCTGTTTGTTTATTGTCATCTCCAGCTCCATGGCGGCCTGTCCCTCGTAAGCCACGGTCTTTATGATACCAAGGATGCTGGCAACTCCGTCAAAAAGACGCCCGAGGCTAGAGGTGTAAGGGGAGTTGACATTCTTGGAGATCATTTTCTGGATGATTCTTATCTTTTCTTTATCAAGCCACTGAAAGAGGGAGAGTTCTAGGTCGTAGAACCCTTCGCCAAAGGTATTGTAAAGATAACTTATGGCCATTCGCCACGGTTCTTTGATTGCTGCTGCGCCACCCGGCATCGGGAGATACGTGAGATGGGCCGCACGCCTAAATTGATGTTTCTCGGCGATCAGTACCTCTCCCCCCCAGATATGGCCGTCTGTTCCATAACCCGTTCCATCAAAGGAGAGCCCTATGACCTGCCCATCCAGTCCGTTTTCCGCCATACAGCTTACGATGTGCGCATGGTGATGTTGAACGGCGATCTTTTTCACACCTTCTTGTTCTTGTGCATAATGGGTGCTGAGATAATCAGGATGGAGATCATAGGCCACGATCTGAGGATCAATGTCGAGGATCTGTTTCATGTGCCGTACGGTCAGTTCAAGAAAGCGATAGGTTTCAAGATTTTCTAGATCCCCGATGTGCTGGCTGAGAAAGGCATTTTCCCCCTTGGTCAGGCAGACTGTATTTTTCAGTTCCGCTCCGCAGGCAAGTATCTGGGGAAGGTGTTCTTTTAGGAAAACAGGGACAGGAACATAGCCCCTTGATCGACGGATAAATCGGGTTGCCCCTTCCAGACTTCTGATAATGGAATCGTCGCAGCGCAGATAGATGTCCCGGTTGTGGATCAGGAGATAATCTGCAATGGGGCCAAGGCGTTCAAAGGCGTCATCATTATCAATAGCGATCGGCTCCTCGCTTATGTTTCCACTGGTCATCACCAGTGCTGTGAAATCGTAGCTCAAGAGGAGATAATGAAGCGGGGCATACGGTAGCATTACCCCGAGGTTTTTGTTCCGAGGCGAGATTTCAGCGGAGAGGGAATTCGGGCGCTTTTTTTTCAGCAGAACGAT
>JAUWXJ010000139.1 GCA_030616425.1 Desulfobacterales bacterium
AAGGCTGATAAAAGGCATATCACAGGCAAGAACAAAATTGTAATGTGTCTCTGAGGCAACTAACCCGGAGTAAATCCCGCCTAATGCACCTTTATCAGGAAGAATATCTTTAACAACTTCCATCCCCAGATAACAATAAGAGTTAGGAGAATTAGTGACCACCATAATCTTGGGGAAGATTCTTGATAGTCTAGCTGATATCTCTTCTATGATTACTTTATCCCCAATTTTTAGGAAGGCTTTGTTCATCGCGATTCTCGTACTTTTGCCCCCCGCTAGTACTATTCCAGTCATCTTCGATACCATTTCTCTGATGGAGTAACCAAAGCCCTTTTTTCGATAAAGTCCACTATGCCATCTATTTCCTCAAACCCAAACTGTGGGACATCGACTTCAAATTGTTTATCTGTCACAAGGGCAATTCTATTGTTATTATCGATAGGCAGAAGTTTATCATGGATCTCTGATCTAAAGACCTCTATCTTTGGTTTGTCCCCCGCCTTATATCCTTCAGTTATGACCATATCCATGTCGTGAAAAAGCTTTTCCGTAAGTTCGTCAAGGGACATTGACTCGTTTACTCTTTTAACAAGAGCCAGTTTCTTATCTTTAGATGATGCTATAAGCACGGTGTCAGTCCCTGCATGAAAATGGCGATAGGTATCCTTGCCTTCATGATCAATCTCAAATCCATGCACATCGTGTTTGATCGTACCAACCTTATAACCTTTACTCTTGAGCTGAGGAATAATCTTTTCAATCAAGGTCGTCTTTCCGCTGTTGCTCTTCCCTACTATTGAGATGATGGGTATACTCATTTTCCCTCCACTTGATCTAAAATATGCACGTTGACGTGCTCATTTTAAGTTAATTTCATTCCGGCGGAATCACTACGAACTATTTGCCAAACTTATCGATCATGATGTCACTGGACCTATGGACCTCCACCAGCAGAATGAGAAACTCCATCCTTAACAATGGTCCATACTCTGGGAAAAGCAGGCGTGCAGCTCGCTGCCGAATGCCTCCTTCCATAATGGTATTTACCTCCACCCTACGAGATTGAATAAAATCCCCCAACAGTCATTTGTAATGGGCATGGTTTCACATCCCCTTACCAAAGGGGCAGTGGGGATAGCTGCACTCTTGACAGTCTCGGCAAAGGCCACCATGGCCCAGAAAGGCCAGCTGAGCCCTGCCGATTCGCTCTCCACTGAGAATTCTGGGGAGCACCAGATCCAGAACCGTTACCCGATGATGCAAACCACAGGCGGGGACACCCAGAAGCGGCACCTCACCTAAGTAGGCTACGAGAAACATGGCCCCGGGAAGTACGGCTGCACCGTAGTGCATCTCATTTGCCCCAGACTGCCGAATCCCCTGGCGGGTGACATCGTCGGGATCCACACTCATCCCCCCGCTCAGGAGGAGCAAATCGCAACCCTTCTCTAAATGAGAGCTGATCACCCGGCTGATGGCTGCTGCATTATCAGGGGCAAAATCCAGCGCCACGACCTCGGAGCCGAGCGCTGCTACCTTCTCGGTGAGAATGGGAGCGAAACGATCCTCAATGAGACCGTGAAAGACCTCGTTTCCAGTGATCACCAGCCCGGCTCGGGCACGGCGCAGGGGCCGGATCGCAAGCACCAATCTGTTCTGACGGGCAATGGCCGCGGCTCGCTCTATAGGTGCCCTTTTCATGATTAATGGAATGGCACGAGTTGCTGCCACCAGCTCGCCCTTCCTTACCAGGGTGTGATTGTGGAGGGTGGCGCACATGACCTCCTCCACCATATTAAAGGCAGCTAGGGCAGCTGTGTCCACTACGAGAAGACCGTCTCTGCCGGCTAAGAGGTTAATTTTCCCCTCATGAGGCTTGTCTTCCCAGACGATTCCCTCTCCAGCGAGGGCCTCAGCCAGGATGCACGCGGCTTCGTCCTCATGAATTTCATTTTCTGCAAGGTCGATGAGGTAGAGATGGTTTTTTCCCAGACGCTGGAGGTGGCATAGGTCCTCCTCACAGACGGTGTGGCCTTTGCGAAAGGCGGCTCCCTTGAACTCGCCGGGACGAATCTCCGTAATATCATGGGCCAGATTGCTACCCACAGCCTCCTGCAATTTTATCTTTTTCAGCACGGTGTTAACTCCTTCATTAGGGTATTGTGCATAGCGCAGTGCGCTTGCGGCAAAAACGTTCAGGGACCATCCATTAAGCTAAGCATCGTCAATCAATCGTTCTCCAACAAGGGAAGCCGTTTCGTGATCTGCCCACTGTTGGACTTCGGATTGTCGGTCGAGAGCTGAAGGCAGATTGGTTTGTGTGGGGGCCCAATTCATGTCCGGCCACATGACCTCCTGGGCATTATTGAAATAAGCGCCATGGGCGCAGGGACGACAAAGGGCTTCCCCATCAACAATAGTCTCTCGGTGATCACGCACCACCTGACCACAGCGGCTACAGGAGACCTTGCGACGGGTGGGGCCGGGCAAATCAAACTCGCTGACTGTAACGTGGACCCGCTGAACCCGGAAAAGGACACTGTCTGGCATGCGCCGGTACGCTTGGAGCTGTTGCCGGTGTTTCCCTAAGACTTCAGGGGCATACACGGGGGCAAGGCTGCGAGCGTCCTCGGTGGAAAGTACCCGGAATGCCTCGTTTGTGTGCAGGTTTACAAAGGTGGCGGCCATGATTCCATAGTCCATAAACTTCAACGAGCGTCTCCCCAGCTTAACGCCGGTCACATAGGCAACGGCGTCAGCAGTGCACCGGTCCATCTCAACATAGACGATAAGCTTTTTAATCTGATCGTGTCCACTGGGATCATCTAGACCGATGAGCTGGCAGCCCACCATGGCCATGCGCACCCCCACCACCTGACCCGGACAGAGATGTCCATGGGTTGCGGCTGAGGAGGCCAGTAATTCCTCAAAAGTTTTCATATGTTTTACCTCCACTCGGACATAACATATAATGCGAGCTTCCTAGCCGCTACAGTGGACTGGGAGCTTATGTTAAATCTAACATAATTGCCGGAAAAAAAATTTATCCCTATTTCCCCTGGAACTCTTTCTGCGGAATCTCATTAGCCCGTTGAACAACATAACTCCTGTTTGGAAAATCCATGATTCGGCACGTACATAGTTTCTCCATTTGTTAATAAGGGTTAAGGAGAGGTGGTCTTGCCATATCAATGTCCTGGCTGGAATGAGAATCGAATTCATTCACTGTAACATGCTGAAAACTTGGGTATTTTTCTAGTTCGCGCTGTTCGAATTCCAAAACCCTGTTTGTCAATTTGGCAACCTCCCGATAGAAAGATAATTCTGCATCTTTAATTACCTTTTCACAAAACAGAGGTATCCATAAGAGAATGTGTTCATCGATAAATCTCTTCTCGGTTTTCAAACACCAAAACACCGTATCCTGATCTTTATCTTCCCAGGCCTGAGCTTCTCGCTTTGTTAGCTCTTGCATAAACTCTAACTCTACACTGATGTGGTCGGGCATCCCCCGGTAGCCTGACTTATATTCAATCCCGGAGCATTCAATACATTTTTTGACCTTAACAGTTGCCGCTCCCCAGAGTGAACCTCCCCCTTCTTCCTTTGTGAGGTGAACAGACTCATGGGGAGAGATATGTTTGCCAGGGCCAAGAAACAATCGTGCATACTCAACAGCGAGATCTTCAATAAGTTTTTCCTCAGGAAGGTTAAGAAACTCACCCCCTAACTGAACTCCTAAATGAGACAAGGCCCCTTGGAACCGAGCGTGTCTAATCTGCTTTAGGAGGGCCTTGCCCACTTCCTCACGGTAGATCGTTGCTAAGAGGCCATAGATATTGCTCCTCTGCCTTGCTACGTCTGCCATATCTTCTCGGGTTTCATTTTTTTCCATGCGGCGTATCTCTTTTTCCTCCCTCCGCGCTCTGCCAGCGAAGAGCACTCTATCTTTTCCTTGGCAGAGAAAGTCTAGCGCTTGATTGGCCTGTTACTGACCTTTGGAGTCAGCTATGCCTTTGTGACTTTTACCACCGTATCCATCCAGCGCTGCTGACCGCTTATTGGATCAGGAGAATTCGGTATAATCCAATTAGGATGAACGCCATGTTCTGTCCACCACTTGAACTTCAGGTCTGGGTCATTTCCTTCCGACATGGGGGATTTGTTTCCAGATGCATATCGGCCGTACTCCCAGTGCCCAAGGTGATGCGAGATTGCCACGACTCCTGGCACGATCGCTTCAGTCACGTTGGCCTTGGTAATAATCTCACCGATCTCAGACTTAACCTTAATCTTGTTGCCGTGGCTGATTCCCAGGCGCTTGGCCGTTTTCGGGTTAATCAATGCCGGATTGTCGTGAGTAATCTCCGTGAGCCACTTACAGTTTGCCGACCGTGAATGGATGTGCACGACCAGTTTATAGGTCGTCAGGATAAGCTGATCTGACCCTATCTTCTCATGCTCAGGGATGGGTATGTGGGTCGGTAAAGGTGGGAACCCCTTATTCTTCAACAGATTGGAATAGAGCTCGAAGTAACCAGATTTATTGAGCTTATCAGGATTGAATCCCTTATAAACCTTGTCGCCTATCCTCTGACCAACATAGCCCTTGTATGCAGACTTCGTGTGTATATAACCCTTTTTCTTTGCCTCTTCTGCGCTCTTTGCCTTGGATTTGTTCCAGTTCCAGTACACTCCCGTTTGATCATCGAAGATGACACCATCTTTGCCGAGATCACCAGCCTTGACCTCCTTCTTGTACGAGTAGTACTTTGGACTGGCATTCGGGTCATGCCAGACGCCGTGCTTCTTCATATACTCGAAGCCCCCGGCCTCCTTGACGCCCGGCGTCATCTCGCAGGATTTCTTGACAAACTCCTCCTTAGAATTAACCCCCAAAGGGAAGCCCATTCTCTTTGCAAGTTCACAGACCACATCTCCAAAGTCCCTTGACTCACCAAGTGGTTTAACCAGGGGCTGACGGATGTAGTACTCGGGAACCTGAGTCGGTGAGACATGGTCCTCCCAGTCCCACCACTCAAGATAGGACGGATTAGGCAAGATGAGGTCAGCCAGGGCTGCCGATTCGTCATAGTAGGCGTTAACGCAGACCGTGAATGGGATCAAACTTTCATCCTTCAGGATGTCGATGTTTTCCTGAACCTCTCCGTTGGCGTACACCGGAGTATAGCAATACCACATGTAAACTTCGGGACGACCGGCCTTACCGTCCTTGATCATCTTGAGGACCTGGTGATTGGCGTGGTGGGTCGGATAGGCGATCTGGCCCTTGAACCCATCAAGGATTTTGAGCGCCTTGGCCTTAGGCCCCTTAGGCCCCTTGGGGTACTTCCATTTTGCGCCCACTCCCCGACACCGCCCGCCAGGGTTGTCGATATTGCCGGTGATTGCCGCCAGCATCTGGATAGCCCGTTCGGTGTCGGTGCCGTTGTAATGGGCCACGGCCCCTCGGTAGCTGATGACGCATGCCGGTTTTGTCGTGGCGAACTCCAAGGCAAGAGACTTAATCTTGGCCGCGCTAACACCGCTGATCTTTTCGGCCCATTCCGGGGAGTATTTGGAGAGGTGAGATTTAAGAGAAGCTACCTTTTCATCTACCGTAGCCTCGTAATTCTCTGTGGCCTTTACGAATTCGAGGAAATCCTTATCATAGAGTCCCTCTTCCATGATTACATTGCACATTGCAAGGGCAACGGCACCATCGGTCCCGGGTTTAATCGGTATCCACTCCGTGGACCTGGCAGCTGTGTTGGACAGCCTCACGTCAAAGGTAAACATTCTTACCCCTCGATCAGCCATAGCGCTGACCAATCTTTGAGCTACGGGAATAGAGTTGGTGTGGGCCTCTAAACAATTGCTGCCGAAGTTGATCACGAATTTAGTGTTGTCAAAGTCCCAGTTATCGTAGTGTTTTCCCCAGGTCAATTCTTGGGCTGTCCATTTGGCACCCTCACAAATTGATGTGTGATTGCCGATGGTCTTGGTGCCATAGGCTGGCAGGAACAAGCTTTTGACTATCTTACTGGATGAGGCCTTCATACGGCCATAGTGGAACATGAACTTCTCCGGGTGAT
>JAUWXJ010000095.1 GCA_030616425.1 Desulfobacterales bacterium
TGACCACTGAGGGCCAGGAGTCCGTGATAGAAAGAGGAAGATCTGCAGGAGCCGCGGGCTGGCTGCTGAAGCCCTTTCAGCCCGAACAGCTCCTGTGGGCTGTCAAAAAAGTTGTGTGGCCAAAATGAGCGAACAAGACGAAACCTTACAGATTTTTTTCTCTGAGACAGATGAACTGCTCAGGCTGGCAGAGGAGAGCCTTCTGGCACTTGAGTCCACACCGGAATCGGAATCAGACATAGAACAGCTCTTCAGGTCGGTTCATACCCTGAAGAGTGGTGCGGCCATGGTGGGATTTATGGGTATTTCAGACTACTCCCACCTTCTTGAAAACCTGCTGGAACGCCTTAGAACCCGCAAGTTGGCCGTTACCAAGAACCTTATCACCTTTCTTCTCGACTCAATTGACTTTATTCGGTCTATGGTTGACAGTGTATCTCAGGGTGAAGCCGAAGCAGACCCGAAGGTTCTTGATGAACAAAAAGGTCAGATAAAACGATATTTGGGGATAGAGGGTATAAGCTCACCTGAACAGGAACCTGAGCCACCAGCCAAAGAAGCTCCCGGGGAAGCTGTTGAAGAATTCAGGTTCTACAAGATCGATCTCAAGTTCGAAAAGCACCTTTTCTATTCCGGCCAGGATCCACTCCTAATATTGTCGGGCCTTTCGGAATTTGGGGAGTTTGTCCAAGTGGTGCCCGACCTTTCCGAACTTCCGGATTTTGAAAACTTCTCCATGTATGATCTTTATATATCCTGGCAGATTATTATTAAGACCACGGCGTCTTACAAGGATCTTGAAGATGTTTTTATGTTCGTCAAGGATGACAATGACATTCACATTGAAGATGTTACCAAGCGCTACAGGGAAGGTGTTGATATAGAACTTGCTGACAAGAAACTCGGTGAAGTGCTCTTGGAAGAGAGCAGGATCACGGAGGAAGTATTGACGGATGCCCTGAAGAAACAAAAGATGCTGGGAGAGATCTTAGTAGAAGATGGAAAGGTTGACCGCGAAGATATTGAGAAGGCTGTGGCCTCGCAGGCAGAGAGTCGCACGGTTTATCGCAAAACAACCATCCGGGTTGATGTGGAAAAGATTAACGTGCTGGTAAATCTGGGTGAAGAAATGGGGATTGGACTGTCCAAGGTGCAATCACTTTTTGAAAAACATACCGACTCCGCGAAAATGGAAATCACGGAAGAGTTGGAAAATATCCTTAAGGTGAATCAAGAGTTTCAGGAGCGAGTGGCTGGGGTTCGAATGTTTCCTTTAGAAGGAACCTTTCGCAGATTCCAACGCATGGCGAGGGATCTTGCTATTCAGCAAAACAAACAGATCAAGGTGATCTTAACGGGAATTGACACTGAATTGGACAAAGAGGTGATTGAACATGTTACAGACCCCCTCAAACACCTTGTCCGAAATTGTGTTGATCATGGCATAGAGACTCCAGAAGAGAGAGAGGCAAAGGGAAAACCGCCCACAGGGACCATCGAACTCAAGGCGTATCAGAGAGGAGGAAGGATCTTTGTTGAAATCCGTGAAGACGGAAAAGGGATCGATTTGGCTGGGATCCGGCAGAGGGCACTTGAGAAGGGCTGGGTTGAGCCGGATCAAGAGCTGAGCAGGGAGGCATTGCTGGATTTTATCTTTAGGCCTGGATTTTCCACGGCTTCGCAAGTTACGGAACTTTCCGGCAGAGGGGTTGGAATGGATGTGGTAAAGACACAGCTTGATCAACTCGGAGGCACCATAGATGTACGTACTGAAAAGGATAAGGGGACTACCTTTATCTTATGCCTGCCCCTAACATCTGCCCTAATGGAGGTCTTGCATGTAATGGTGCAAGGCACTTCATATTTAGTGCCGGTCCAGGCTGTTGTTGGAACGGAAAGATTCGACGAAGGTCTCGTCAAGGGCATTGGAGCCAAGGAGAGGCTGTACCCATTTCGAGGTGATTATCTTCCCCTTGTAGATATAACCAAAATCTTTAATATTGATGGTACACCTTCTGGAGATGGTAACAGTACCATCCTAATCTTTGTGGATACAGGTAGAAAAGCCTTTGGTATACCTGCAGACGAACTCTTGGAATCGCAACAGATTATTGTCAAGACCCTGGAGACAAACTATCGTAGCGTCAAGGGGATTATCGGTGCCACCATATTGGGGGATGGTTCGGTGTCACTTGTCTTGGATCTTTTGGGACTGGAGGAAATATTTTTCAAGAATTCCTTTAAAGGAGACGTAGACCATGAGGGTGAAGAAAAGGGCGAATCGGGCTAAGGGGTTGGTTTACCTGATATTTTTAATTCTTGTATGCACCCCGGTGTGGGCAAAGGATCCCAAATCAAAAACCTATGTGGGTTCTGAGGCCTGTATAGATTGCCATGAAGTCGAATATGAAAACTTTAAGACCTTTGCCAAGAAGGCCCACTCTTATGAAAGCATCAAGGCCATGAAAAAGGGCCTCACAGAGACAGAGTTTCGCAAGTGCTTCGAGTGTCACACTACTGGATACAAAAAACCGGGTGGGTTCGTCTCCGAAGAGAAGACACCCCATCTCAAGGATGCTGGTTGCGAGGTCTGCCATGGCCCGGGGAGTCTTCATGCTGAGACCGGGGAACCGGAAGACATCAAGGGAGACCTGACGGCAAAGGATTGCGAGGTCTGCCATAGTGCAGAACGGGTGGCGGCATTTGATTACAAACCTCTGGTCTACGGGGGTGCCCATTAACTGGTGGAGGTGAGGTCATGATAGACTGGATTGATACACTGCTGAAGAAAACCGGACTTCGCGCCAAGATCCTTGTAGCAACGATCACGGTGGTCGGGGGATTTACAGGGGTATTCCTTTATCAAACCCTGTCTTTTCACACTAAGAGTGCCTTGGACCAGGTGGCAGAATCGAGCCAGAGCCTACTCGAAAACACGTACAGCGCCATCAAACATCCTATGTCAGTTGGAGACAGCAAGACGGTTGAGGCTCAGCTGAAGGACATCAAGGAACACATGGAAGGCGTTGAGGTCTATATATCCGACTTCCGCGAGACGCTTATCTATGCCTCAGAAGAAGACCGAATTCACAATAACATTATGCAGTATTTGTGGGAAAAAGAGACCCAGCAGGCCCTTGCTGATGTATTACGCTCGGGATTATCGCCTGAAAAATCCTTTGAGGAAACTAGGGACCAGGATGCTTTCTTGGTCACAATAAAGCCCCTTTTGAATGAAAGCACCTGTCATCACTGCCATGGGGCGAGTCAGAAAGTCCTGGGGGCCATGATTGTCAAACATCCTGTAAAAGAGGTTTATGCCTCTCTGGCTTCAACTAGAAATCGCTTAATCATCTTTTCTGTTGTGGAGATCATTGGGATCATACTTCTTATCAACTTTCTGTTCAATCGACTGGTAACCCGCCGCATTCACGCATTGGCAGAAAAGTCGGGCCAGGTCTCAGCCGGAGATATCACTGTTGAGGTCCATGATGATCATCAAGACTCCATTGGGTGGTTGACAGGGAATTTTAACCAGATGATCAGAAACATCCGTGATCGTATGGAATATGCCAATAGTCTGAAGCTAGGCATCTCAGAGCCCTTCTTTATGGTCGATCGTGATATGAACGTGACGTACATAAATGATGCCGCTGCCAAAGTTGCGGGTGTTCGACCTGAAGATGTTGAGGGCAAGAAAACCTGTGAAGAGGTATTTCAGAGCGATGTGTGCCATACGGCGTGCCCCATAAAAAAGTCAATGGAAACCGGAGAGGCCACCGTTGGTCAAAAGGTTATCACGAAAGACGCTGCAGGGAAGGAGATTCCTATTATGGTAAGTGGCGCTGCCCTGAAGGACTCTGATGGCAAGATCCTTGGCGGGTTTGAACTTATGCGTAATATCTCCAAAGAAGTTGAAGCAGAATCGGCGTTAAAAGATTCTTTTCTCATGGAAGAAGAAGCAAAGGAGAAATTACAGGGCAGAGTCGAAAACCTTTCCGACATCTTGAAACAGGTTGCCGAGGGGGACCTCACGGTGAGGGCTGAAATTAGTGGTGAAGATGATGCAATGGATCAGCTGGTTCAGAGGACCAACGAAACCCTTGACCATATGAAGGAACTCATTGGCGAGACCAAAAAATCCGCCCTTACAGTGATCAGCGGGGTCCGGCACATGTCTGAAGGAAACCAGGAACTTTCGCAGCGCACACAACAACAGGCCGCTACTGTGGAAGAGACGAGCGCAACCGTAGAACAACTCGTATCCAATATTAACCAGAACGCCACGAATACCCAGCGGGCCGATAGCCTTTCAAAGGAGGCAGTGACCGTGGCCGTGGAGGGTGGAGAGACAGTTGAAAGAACAACCCAGGCCATGAACGACATATCAGAAGGTAGCCGCAAGATCGTTGAGATGATGGATTTGATCAACGAAATAACCTTTCAGACCAATCTTCTTTCGATCAATGCTGCCGTGGAAGCAGCACGGGCCGGAGAACAGGGGCGGGGGTTTGCTGTTGTTGCCAATGAAGTGCGGGGTCTTGCAAAGAGAAGCTCAGAAGCGGCCAAGGATATTCAAGCTCTTGTCCGCAATATCATGGATCAGGTTGATACAGGTAAGGAGTCGGTCGGCCAGCTGGAAGACGGATTCAAGAAAATTATCCAGACCATTAAACAGGTTTCAGATGCTCTTGGTGAGATATCCTCAGCCACCCAGGAAAGCTCGCGAGGTATTGATCAAATCGGGCAGGGCGTGGAGGAGATGAGTGATGTGACTGAACATAATGCAACATTAGTGGAGGAACTGGCAGGTGCTACGGAACAACTGAATGAAAAAGCGGGCTTGCTACAACGTATGACTGAGCAGTTCACATTGGGTGATGAGGGCGATATCGAGGTTGAAGAGCTGAGTTTCAAGAAAAGCATCCCGGTTTCAAGGAAAGAGAGGCGAGGGACCAAACCGCCTACGACAAAATCCTTACGCGAGGAATTGGCTACTCAGCGCCCGGTTGAAGAGAAGACAGAAGACTTGATAGAAAAAGAGTTGGATGAGGGGTTTGAGGAATTCTAATGTCTGAAATTGAGCAATATGTCATCTTTTTACTGAATGAGCAAATATACGGCATTGAAATCCTCAAGCTAAAAGAGGTCGTCAGTTATCGGAAGGCCACGCCCCTTCCCAATATGAGAGGGTTTATTAAGGGGATCATCAATCTGAGGGGGGTTATTCTGCCCGTATTTGATTTGAGAGAAAAGTTTAATCTTCCGGAAACCACTTACACCCCTTTCCACAGTATCATGGTGATGGAGATATCGGGAAGAGTTATGGGGGTTATCGTAGATGAGATCTCGGACGTGGTGGAACTCTTTCCCGAGGAAGTTCAAGCTACTTCCAATCTTCCTCCCGGTGTGCAAGCCGAATATATCAAAGGCATTGGAAAAAAAGAATACGAGCTTATCATCCTGTTGGATGTAGATCGACTCTTGAGTCCAGAGGAGCTCGAAATCCTGGATGCTACCTGATGAACACAGAGTGCTTTTATGGTACCCAGCCTGTCGCAAGAAGAATTTGAGCTATTCAGACATCTCATCAAAAAGCATGTCGGCATCTCGTTTTCTCGTACAAAGATGGCGACTTTACAACGGAAGTTGGCCTCCAGACTGAGTCATCTAGGATTAGACTCATATCATGCATATTATCAATACTTGCTCCGTAACAAAGAAGGGGGATGGGAATTACGGCAACTTATCAACACGATTACAGTCGACCAAACCGCATTTTTTAGGCACGCCAAACAGTTTGAACTTCTGACCAACATCGTATTCCCTCAAATTGCAACACAGAAAAAGACTACCAAGAAGCTGCGTATATGGTCCGCCGGATGCGCCACAGGCGAGGAAGCCTACAGTATTGCTATGGTGGTAAACGAGAATTTTGAAAAAGGGGGCAGCTGGGACATTAAGATCTTGGCAACTGATATCGATACAGAGGACCTTAAATTTGCCTATAAGGGTCTATATGCGAGGAACTGTGTCGAACCGGTTCCCTCAGAGTATCTCAAAAGATATTTCAAGAAGGGGATAGGAAACGATGCGGGATTCTACTTGGTCAGAAAAGCCTTAAGAAAGAACATATTGTTTCGGAGACTCAATTTTATGCGCAGTAGATCCCCTTTCAAGAGCCCTGTTGATATTATTTTCTGCCGGAACGTAATGATATATTTTGATGCAGAGATCAAAAAAAAACTCGTCGATAGCTTCTTCCACATTTTAGAGCGAGATGGATTCCTGTGCCTGGGAGCTTCCGAATCTTTGATCGGCATCGACGAACGTTTTTCCTTGGTAGGCCATTCCACCTATCAAAAGAAAGGATAGGAGGTGTACCGATTTTACAGCCACAAGCTGGAAAAAACAGTCATAATGCTCATGGCAGGTGAGTATTTTGCTACTCAAAATGGTGAGGTACTTTACACGGTTGTTGGTTCCTGTATCGCCAGCTGCATCTATGACAAGGAAAGGAAAATGGCCGGGATGAACCATTTTTTGCTTCCTGGAGTGGTACATCCTAATGAAATGACGTTTTCGGAGATCGGCCGATATGGCATGTTTGCCATGGAGCTGTTGATCGGTGAACTTATCAAGTTAGGAGCACGGAGAAATGGGCTTCAGGCCAAGTTGTTTGGAGGGGGTAATGTATTACAATTTAGAGGGGATGACGGTGATATAACCGGATCCAATATTCGTTTTGCAAAAAGATTTTTGGAACTGGAAGGTATCCCTACAGTGAATGAGGATCTGGGAGGGAACATCGGCAGAAAGATCTTGTTTTTTAGTGATACTGATCGAGTCCTCTTGAAACGGTTTGACATAAGAAAAGAGCGACGGTTCATTAAAATGGAAGAGGCGTACAAAATTAGAGTTTTCCAAAAACGACCGGAAAAGTCACCGGTGATGCTGTTTAAAAAATGAAACCAATCCGCGTGCTCATTGTTGACGATTCGCCTACCGTGCAATCGGTGTTGACGAGCCTCCTCTCGGAAAGCGCTGATATTGAGGTAGTGGGAACCGCTTCGGATGCCTTTGAGGCAAAGGATTTAGTGATAAAAACAGAGCCTGATGTGATCACCTTGGACGTTGAGATGCCTCGAATGGATGGGATCACTTTTTTAAAACGCCTTATGAGCTTTCGTCCTGTCCCAGTGATCATGATCAGTTCATACACCCGCGAAAACAGCCTCCGTACCCTGGAAGCCCTGGATGCTGGGGCTATTGATTTTGTTGCCAAACCTACCGGGGATGTCGAGATCGGTCTTCCGAAATTGAAACATGAGATTACCACTAAGATAAGGGCGGCAGCACAGGCCAGGATTAAACCCTCTGTCCTGTTTGGCAAACCCGAACAACCTGTACCTACGGCGCAAATTAGGCCCTCGGACAAGATCATTGCCGTCGGGGCCTCAACTGGTGGCACTCGCGCTATACAGAGACTGCTGGGGTCCATGCCTTCGAATGTAAATGGAATTATCATAGTTCAGCACATGCCACCTCGCTTTACGGAGGTCTTTGCCCGGCAGTTGGACAAATTGTTCCCCGTGGATGTTAAGGAGGCCGAGGACATGGATCGCCTGGATCCAGGGAAGGTGTTGGTGGCCCCCGGTGGGAGGCACCTTCAGGTGGCCAAGGACTATAACGGATATTTCGTCCGGCTTCAAGACGGCCGACCGGTCAAATACCAGCGGCCTTCGATAGATGTCTTGTTCCACTCGGTTGCAAAGACTGGAGGTCGCAACGCTATAGGCATACTCCTGACAGGAATGGGAAATGACGGGACCGATGGCTTGCTGGCTATGAAGCGAGCTGGGGCTTTTACCATTGCGCAGGATGAAGCCACCTCGGTGGTGTTTGGCATGCCCGGGTCGGCTATCGAACATGGTGCGGTTGAAGTCGTGGCAGCGCTGGATGAAATAGCAGGTATTGTGCTTTCGAAGCTCGAATCGTGATATGGCCAAGATACTCGTTATAGATGATAGTCGATTGATTGCCCACGTCGCAAAAACGATTTTGACCAAGCGCGGGCATGAAGTCATTTTAGCTCAGGATGGCATGGCTGGCCTGGAGGCAGCGAAATCTGAACGGCCGGACATGATCCTGTTGGATTTAATCATGCCCGTCATGGATGGCTACCAGGTGTGTGAACAGTTAAAAGAGGAGGGCAGCACCAAAGAGATACCTATCATTATGCTTACGTCAAAGGCTGAGCCCGCCGACAAGGTGAAGGGCCTGGAGATGGGGGCTTTGGACTATGTGACCAAACCCTTTGACGAAGGCGAGTTGGTGGCCCGTGTGAATACACAGTTGCAACTGAAGGAGCTTCACGAAGCCCTTCAGGAGAAAAATCGACAGCTTCAAGAGATGGCCAACCGAGACGGACTGACGGGCCTTTACAACCACCGATATTTCCACGAGCAGTTGTCGAAGGACTTTTTGCGCGCCAGGCGATATCATGAGTCCTTGTCGTGCGTTTTGTTGGATATTGACTACTTTAAGAAATTTAATGATACACATGGTCATCAGACAGGTGACGTCGTATTGAGTACACTTGGACATGTAATCGAAGACTCAATCAGAGACAGTGATCTGGCAGCCCGATACGGGGGTGAAGAGTTTGCACTT
>JAUWXJ010000161.1 GCA_030616425.1 Desulfobacterales bacterium
AAAAAGAGCTTGCCTGGGCTATAGAAAAGGGCCTGCGAGAGACAGGTGCAGATTCGGTTGCCTTTCCTCCTATTGTGGCGGCAGGCCACAGTGCTGCCCTGCCCCACGCCATTCCTACAAACCGACCTGTTAGGCAAGGGGAACCCATCCTGTTTGATTGGGGGGCACGCCTCAACGGCTACTGTTCGGATATTTCCCGTACCATTGTGCTTGGTTCACCCGACGACACCTTTAAGAAAGTCTATCAGATCGTGCAAGATGCGCAATCTATGGCAATAGAAGCAATAAAGCCCGGGGTGAGCACACAGTCTGTGGACAAGATTGCAAGGGATCATATTGTTGCCAAGGGGTTCGGAGATTACTTTGGACATGGGCTTGGACACGGTGTGGGCCTGGCAACTCATGAAAAACCGCATTTGAGTCCCATTCGACCGATGAATTTGGAAGTTGGCATGGTCACCACTATTGAGCCCGGCATTTACATACCCGGATGGGGTGGAGTAAGGTTGGAAAACATGGTGGTTGTGAAAGAAGATGGGGCTGTCGTCTTGAACAAACTCCCGATATGAGTTATTGCGGAATGCGGATTGAAAGCGCAGAGAGCAAAGAGCATAGAGCAAAAAAACGCTATGCGCCATGCGCTATGCGGAGCAAAGCTCCAGTGACCAGTGAACAATGACTATGATAGTTGCTGTACATCAGCCTCAATATATGCCATGGCTCGGTTACTTTGACAAGATAGACCGAGCTGACGCCTTTGTTCTGCTGGATACGGTGCAGTTCAAAAAAAACGAATGGCAAAACCGTAACAAAATTAAGACTTCTGACGGGTGGCAGTGGTTGACCGTGCCGGTTCGATACCGCTTTCCGCAAAAAATCTTTGAGGTTGAGATCGACTCCAAGGTGCCTTGGCAACGAAAACACCGGCAGGCACTTCGTACCCATTACACCAAATCCCCTTATTTCGAGCAGACCATGGAGATCCTGGAGCCGATTCTCTCGGAGCCCTGGGAAAAGATTGCTCCCCTGAATATTAAGGTGGTAAAAGAACTGGCAAGGGCCCTGGGGATTACTACCCAGATACATATAGCCTCTGAAATGGGAAAATTTCCAGAGAATCCACATGAACGCCTGGTGGCAATCACAAAGCATTTGGATGGTGACGTCTATTTGGCCGGAAGCGGCAGCCAGGCCTATGTTGAGATAGATTACTTCAAGAATGCTGGAATTGAGCTAATCTTTCAGGATTATAACCATCCACAATATCCCCAGCTCTTCGGCCCATTCGAATACTTTATGTCGGTTATTGATCTGATGTTCAACTGTGGCCAGGATAGCCTGTCAATTATTAGGAGGAAATAATGAATATCTTAGCGATTGGTTCCCATCCCGACGATATCGAGTTTGGCTGCGGCGGCACCCTTATCAAGTACGCACAAAATGGTCACAAAATTCACCTCTTTGTAATGTCGGACGCCTCAACCGGCCCCGGGGATACGGTTCGCCGAGATGAACAGTTTGCCTCAAACAAGGCCATGGGTGTGGAAGAGATCTTCTGGGGGGGATACACGGATACACAGATTCCAGTCACCAAGGATGCGATTAACGCCATCGAAGAAGTCATCCAAACGGTTTCCCCTACAATGATATTTGCTCATTACTTTGACGATACCCACCAGGATCACAGGAATGTATCCAAAGCGACTGCTTCTGCTACACGTTACGTAAAAAATGCGCTTTTTTATGAGGGACCTACCACTCAGAATTTTGCTCCAACGGTGTTTGTGGACATTCATGATGTCTTGGACAAGAAACTCGACGCCCTTGCAGCACACGCGTCTCAGGTGATGAAAACAAATATTGAGGGGACCTCCATCCTGGATATTGCTAAAGCCAGTGCTACGTTTCGCGGCCTCCAGGGTCGTGTACGAAACGCCGAGGCCTTTATTCCCGTGAGGCTCTTTGTGAACATATGATTCCGCATTCAAAACCATTTATTGATAACGACGATGTGAGGGCTGCAACCGAAGTAATCGCCTCTGGTAACCTGGCTCAAGGAGAAAGGGTTGAAGCTTTTGAACAAGCATTTGCCGACAGTGTTGGAAATGGCCCGGCAGTGGCAGTCAGCTCGGGCACCGCAGCCCTTCACTTGTCTTTGCTTGCCTTAGGGATAGGAAAGGGAGATGAGGTAATTATACCTAGTTTTGTCTGCAGCGCCCTGTTAAATGCCGTAAATTACGTGGGAGCTACCCCAATCCTGGCCGATATTGGACACAACACATATAACATAGATCCAGAAGATGTCGAACACCGCGTAACAGGGCGCACGCGCGCTATTATTCTGCCCCATATCTTTGGAGAGGTGGCCGACTTAAAGCGGTTTCTTGAGATGGGAATTCCCATTATTGAAGACTGTGCCCAAGCCGTAGGTGCTCGCTACCGCGGACAATGCGTTGGAAGCTTTGGGACTATTTCTATGTTTTCCTTTTATGCCACCAAAGTCATGACCACTGGCGAGGGTGGCATGGTGGTATCCGAGGCTGAGGATTTGCTTGCGACAGTTCGAGAGTTGAGAGACTATGATGAACGCACCCCCTATAGAGTGCGGTACAATTACAAGATGACCGATATCCAAGCTGCCCTTGGACTTTCTCAATTAAAAAAGCTTCCTGATTTCATCAGCAGACGCACAGCCATTGCAATGCAGTACACCGAGGCCTTTTCTGACCTGCCGGTCGGCTTGCCCAATATAAGGCCTGACGGATCATCGATCTTTTATCGCTACGTCATTATGCTCAAAGAACGTGCCGATCGGTTTATTGAGGAAATGGCCGCGTCCGGTGTGGTATGCTCTCGCCCTGTCTTCCGGCCTATCCACGACCTGCTGGGGGCACAAGCGCTTCCCCGGACAGAAAGGGCCTGGCAGCGTGCGGTCTCTATCCCGATCTATCCTGCCCTGAATGACCAGGAGATTGATCATATCATTGAGGCTGTGAGGCATGCTTGCACGGTTTGTGAAGCCTCCCCGCCCTGATGGGCGGGGCTTCCCGGTAAGGAAGATAAATATTTTTGTATAGCTCCCCTTGACCCCGCCCTGAAGGACGGGGCTTGCGGGGAGCGAGCCGGTCAATGAGAAAGGCAATGTATGCATAAGATAATGAAATACCTCGGCTGGGTGGGGCTTGTAGTCCTCATATCCCCACCTGTGTCAGGTGCATTCAAGGAAATGGAGGTGAGGTGGGTCTACATATTCTCTTTTTCCTTTCTCGCCTCTGTTTTGCTAACCCCAATCTTCAGAACCATTGCCACTAGATATCAGATTATGGATATCCCAAACGAGCGCAAATCCCACCAGCACCCAACACCTCTGCTTGGTGGTGTGGCCATCTACATTGGTTTTGTGGCTTCCATGCTTTTGAACAACATTATAGATTATCAAATTCTTGCCATTCTTCTTTCTGCCACTTTTGTTATGGTCACCAGCCTGATTGATGATATCAAGCGATTGTCGGCGGCATTTAAACTTCTGATCCAGATACTGGCCACTGGTATTATAATAGCATCGGGGATTCGGATCATACTCCTCCCACAAAATCTGTTGGGCCATGCTGTAAACTACATCCTTACGGTTCTTTGGGTTGTCGGAATTACGAATGCTATGAACTTTCTGGATGGGCTGGATGGTCTTGCGGCAGGGCTGGGTGCTATCATTGCTTTTTTTCTGGGGGTGGTAGCCTTTCAGACCAATCAACCCTTTCTGGGGTGGTTTGCGATCGCCCTGCTAGGAAGTTGCCTGGGATTTCTTCCTTTTAACTTCAGGGTTCGCGGACCTGCCTCTATCTTTCTTGGTGACGCAGGCAGCACCTTCATAGGTTTTACCCTTGCATGCCTTGCCATTAAGGGTGAATGGGCGATCGACAATCCGATCGTTTCACTGAGCGCACCTATTCTGATCTTCGGCATACCTATCTTTGACATGACCCACACAACCATCAGGCGCGTTTTATCTGGAAAGGTCACAACCTTTAAGTCATGGATTGCGCATGTCAGCAAGGATCACATTCACCATCGCATGGAGCGACTCTTTCAAAGTAAGAAAAAGAGCGTGCTTCTAATCTATTCCATGAGTGCCTGCCTGGGGATAAGTGCTGTGGTACTCCGCAATGCTCGGACTATAGATGCAGTCCTTATAGTGCTTCAAGGGATCATAGTCTTCATTATCTTTTCATTGATCGAAGTCCGACGACAATGAACTCTCTGGATCAGTTAGCAGATCGGTTCATCAACCACCTGGTAGTGGAAAAGGGCCTTTCCAAGAATACTGTTTCCGCCTACAGCAGGGACCTGATCTTGTATCTGGAATTCTTACGGGCAAAGAAAGTTTCCAATATTGCCGAGTCTGATACTACGCTTGTTTTGAATCACCTGATTGACTTGAGAGATGCAGGCCTCGGGCCAAGGAGCAGAGCTAGACATCTGGTGGCCCTGAGGGGATTTTATCGCTTCTTAGTTCAAGAAAGGATTCTGGAGACTAACCCCGCCCAGATGGTGGACCTGCCAAAAGCGGGCCGAAAACTTCCCGATGTTTTAAAAGTAAATGAAGTGGAACAGCTTCTTAGAACACCTGATCTTTCGAAGCCTTTGGGGATGCGCGATGCAGCCATGCTTGAACTCCTTTATGCAGCAGGCCTCAGGGCTTCAGAGCTAATCAATATGGGGATTGCAGATATCAACCTGGAGGCCTGTTTCGTCCGGATTCTGGGCAAGGGTTCTAAGGAGCGGCTGGTGCCAATCGGGCAAGTAGCCAAGGAAAGAGTTGATACATACCTTGCATCGGCACGGCCTGCCCTATTAAAAGGCCGACAAAGTTTGTACCTCTTTGTAACCCGCTCGGCAAAACCCATGACTAGACAGGGGTTCTGGAAACTTCTGAAGCAATACGCTGTAAAGGCCGGGATTTCGTGCAAAATCACCCCACACACCCTTCGACATTCCTTTGCCACCCACCTCCTTGAACGGGGGGCAGATCTACGATCAGTGCAGGTGATGTTGGGCCATGTGGATATTAGTACTACACAAATCTATACCCATGTTGCCCAGGAGAGGTTAAAAGCTGTCCACACCCAGTACCATCCAAGAGGATAGAACTTGTGTAATGACTAGGATTTGCACTGGCTGCCAGCTGCCTGGAGCTAAAGTGACAAGAAAGTAATAAAATTCCTCTCTTACTAAGGGGAGCAAAGTCAGCGGCTGATTTTGCAAGCCTAAGCTTATATTGACAACCATAATCCGCTTTGCTACAAAAAAGTTAATTTCTCAAGGAGCTGCACATGTCCAATAT
>JAUWXJ010000026.1 GCA_030616425.1 Desulfobacterales bacterium
GAACAACTCGGCAAATATCATATCGTTGCTGGACTTCACCATGTGTGCGTTTGTCAGAGGCGCTCGATAAACCCATGAAACCCCTTACCGCCTTGGCTTTATCACATTCTTGCCGCGTTGTTTATGCAACATTAGGGTTTACTACAGCCTCA
This sequence comes from Desulfobacterales bacterium, assembly GCA_030616425.1. Lineage (GTDB taxonomy): Bacteria > Desulfobacterota > Desulfobacteria > Desulfobacterales. Next base: position 153 of record JAUWXJ010000026.1, read on the forward strand.
CCAATACACCTAAAGTGCCTAAATAAGCATTTGGCTATGAAGTAAGTGAAGCCTCCCCGCCCTTCCGGGCGGGGCTTGCGGGGAGCACGCCGGTCAACTCATTCTTCGAATCGAGTCAATTCTTTCCAGCACAGGAGGATGACTGTAACTCAAGAAAACTTTCAGAGGGTGTGGTGTTAGATTTGACAGGTTATCAACGGTCAGCTTCTTTAATGCCGAAATCATCGACTCTGGCTTTCTATATGTTCCAACCGCATATGAATCAGCTTCATATTCATATTTTCTGGAAAGGATTCTACTGAAGATAGAGATAACCATATTAATGGGAGCATACAGGAAGGCGAAGAAGATTAGGCTTGCATATATTGAAGTCTCTTGCATTTTAAAGGCTGAAAATAGTCCCTCGTTGTTTATGAACAATGAAACGACAAAGAACATCAAGCCGGTTTTACTAATTGAGATCAGTATAGATTTCAGAATATGCTTTTTCTTATAATGTCCCATTTCATGAGCAAGGATGGAAACAAGCTCATCTACTGTGTGTTTTTTTATCAGCGTGTCAAATAGTACAATCCTGCGAAACTTTCCAAACCCTATGAAGAAAGCATTCGATTTAGTAGAGCGTTTGGAGGCGTCCATTTTGAAAATGCCTTTCATTTTGAAAGCTTGTGATCCGGCGTAGTCTTCAATGGCCGCCTTAAGCTCCCCATCTCCCAAGGGATAGAACTTATTGAACAATGGCAGTATTACTATAGGGGCAAGAAACGTAAGCACTATTTGGAACAGGACAACCACAACCCAGCAATACATCCACGCCAAGTCTCCGGTCTTGTGAAAAAACCACAAAATGATCGAAAAGATGGTTCCACCAATAATCGCAGATAGCAGCCACGTTTTCACTATATCTAGTATAAACGTTCTTACGGTAGTTCGATTGAAGCCGTATTTCTCCTCAATGACAAAGGTGCTATAGATGGAAAAGGGGATGGAGATTATTTGGGAAGCAAGTAGCAAAATTCCAGCAAAAATAAGACCAGTGGGGATAGGGCCGAACTGAAAACTTCTTCCAATCTGGTCAACAAAATTGAACCCGCCGATCAGAATAAAAGCCACTGTAATCGGTGTAGTAATTGTATCAGCAGTTATTTCAAACCTTGTATTTTCCTTCAGATAATTTTGTGCTTTCTTGTATTTTTCAGCATCGTAGTAACCATCATATTCTTCGGGCAAATCGGTCTTCGCATGTCTAACATTGAGGGTCTCCACTACAATATTCAAAAAATAATTGCCAACTATGATGAAAAGTATAATTACTAGGTAAATATTCATAGTGCGGAATAAAGACTGACTCTTGGCCTATATCCAAGACATTTCTATTATTAATTTTCTGAATATGATCGGCCCACTTCCCGCCATGTGAAGGACTGTCGTAAAGCAGTCTCTCGCCTCGTACATAGATCAAGGGAAGCTATCCCCATTTCCTCTTACAACCCAAGTGCGTCCCGAAAGAATTCTGGAATAGGTACAAGCCTCCCATTCAGATTAGTAAACACCCAGGTTACATCAGCCTTGGCAACCACGGTGTGATCTGATTTTTTCAAGATTTCCTGGCAAAAAACACCCTTCATCTTGGTGTGGCCTTTGAGATATGTCCTAACCACCAGCTCATCTCCCTCCCGTGCCGCGGCCTTGTAGTCGATTTCGACCCGCCTGATAACTATAAAAACCCCCTTTTTTTTGATCCTTTCCAGGGAAAGGCCTTTTTCTCCAAGAAGTTCCACGCGTCCATATTCTAGATAGTTCAGATACACTGCATTGTTTACGTGCCCATAAGAATCACATTCATAGGATCTTACCTTCAGACTCGCTTCAAACAATTCTTTATCTTTCATGGAATCCCCAAAAAAATGACGTGATGTAAGGCGCCAAGGTGATCAAGCCTTGTCCACCTCGGAAGGCCCCCTCTACATTCTACAAAATCCCCACATCAAGCTTATTCAATATAGTCAATAAATCTTCTCTCATCCTCTTTATATCCCGAGTTATGACCCTTCTGAGGCAAGCTGTCCGAGGGCCCCCTCAAACGCCTGAAGGGCCCCTGAACTGCGCAGGACAAAGCGGACCCGTTCGATTTCAGGATGCTCTCGAACAAACCCCATCACGGTGCGCAGGGCAACAGGGGCTGCTTCTTCCAGGGGGTATCCGTAAGCTCCCGTGCTGATGGAAGGAAAAGCCACCGAACGTATCCCTTTGGCCAGGGCAACCTCCAGGCTCCTTTTATAGGCGCTCTCAAGCAAGCGCTCCACAGCCGGATTTGCAGTTTGATAGACTGGTCCCACCGTATGGATCACATACCGGGCCTTAAGCCTGTAACCTCGCGTGATGACCGCGTCTCCTGTGTCACAGCCCCCAAGGGTTCGGCATTCAGCCAATAGTTCCGGTCCGGCCGCCCTGTGGATTGCTCCATCTACGCCCCCACCCCCGAGAAGGGTGCGATTGGCAGCATTGACGATCGCCTCGGTATCCTGCTGCGTGATGTCCCCTTGTGTCAACTCCAGTATGGACGATCCGATCTTGACTTCCATAAAGCTGCTCCTTCTGCTGTTCTATGATCCTCCCCTTCCCCCAAAGCTTTTTTATCAGACTCGTTCAACATGGTTAAAAACGTTTCACCTATTCCCCTCTGGTCTGACTATTCTCCTCTATCTTCAATAACTAAGATGTCACCCTTTTTCTCTTCCTTCTTCTATGCTTCCCTTTTAAGGGCTTGTCCTGTGTTCGCTGCAGGATGTCAGGGGGCCTGAGGCGGGTTTTGCGCATCTGCGCCTTTCGCTTTGCATCACCATATTTTCCAAATCTGCCGCCCATGGATTTATTGGTTCCGGGTCCCAAGTCGCGAGTCCCGCGTTATGCTCACCGTCATTCAACCCGTCCCAGAGTATAGGGGATACAGATGACCTGGCTAACTGATTGATTTTAGCTCACTCTTTGTGATTGTTTATATATCACTTTTAGCACATATAAGTGTTATTGTAAAGAAATGAGCATAGTTTGACCGGCGTGCTCCCCTTGACCCCGCCCGGAAGGGCGGGGTCAAGGGGAGCTATACAAAAATATCCATCTTCCTTACCGGGAAGCCCCGCCCGGAAGGGCGGGGAGGCTTCACATGTCTCTTGCTACACACAAACTTGACCGGCCTGCTTCCTCCCAGAAGGTCAAAATGTTAGAGAGGGATTCGTCATGTTTTTTGTTGTCAGATTAGACTTGAGATTATAGTGTTATAAAGTTGTAGATTAATTAATACATATAGTGGGCAGGCTCCATGGGAATAAGTGAAGAATCGTGTAGTCCCGCTTTGGCGGGACGGGGAATGCGCTCGGTTTGCGGTTCAACGTGTGCTCTGGCTTGAAGTGTGACATACACGAGAACTTGAGCAGTGGATACAGCGCGAGCTATCTGCATTCGCTCTTTATGGGATTATTCAGTCACCAAGATGGGATACAAGGAAATTACTGAGTCTCGTAAATAACCTTGCAAGAGGATCAAAAGATGAAACAGGCTAAAGCACTCAATGTAGCAATTGTTGGTGGTGGTCCAGGGTGCAAGGCAATTATGGATATGATATTTGCCAAAAAGCTCAGCCAGCTTCGGATGAAGCTAATCGGGGTTGCCTGCACCAATCCGAAGGCTGAGGGTTACCGGTACGCCAAGAAAAAGGGGATTTTTACAACAAGAGATTACCGTGACCTGTACAAGCTCAAAAACCTTAACATGATTATCGAGCTAACAGGTCGTCAGGAGGTGGCTGATGAGATCTTTCAAACCAAACCAGAAAACGTCCGACTAATGGGCAATGTTGCTGCTCGTCTCTTCTGGGACCTCTTTAAAATCGAAGAAGATCTTATCGCCGAGCGTGAGCGGACAGAAGAAGCTCTTCGTCAGAGCGAGGAACGCTACCGTACCCTGTTCATGAACAATCCCATCGAGACTATAATAGTGGACCTTGAAGGAAGGGTGACGGGCTTCAACAGAGCAAAAGTGAATGGGGCAAGAGAAAGGCCAAATGATAGATTGCCCAATATTGGAGATAGGATGTACACTAAGGATTATGCAGGGAAACATAAGATCAATATGCGTAAGGAATTGATGAACTGCATCAAGTCAGGCAAATCAAAGGACTTCCCTGAGCTAGAATACAATGATAGATTTTTGTATATAAACATATCTCCGTTTGGAGACGGAGCTATCATAACGTCCATAGACATCACTAAGCGCAAGCTGGCCGAAGAGGCACTCCGGGAAAGCGAGATAAAATTCCGGGACCTGTTTGGTCTATCACCCCAGCCTATAGCCCTTACCGAGATTGAGACCGGTAGATTGATCGACATCAACGATATATTTTGTGAACTGACAAAATACACCAAGGAGGAAATCCTTGGACGGACTACAATGGAATGCGGATTCTATTCTGAGAAGGACAGGGCCAGATTCATAAAGGAATTACAGAAATCAGGAGAGGTCAAAGGATTGGAGATGGATTTCAGGGCCAAGGATGGCTCGATTATTACTGCACTGATGTTCTCCAAAATAGTTACGATCGGAGGCGAACCATTAATCCTTACCATGTTCGTTGACATGACGGGCCATAAGGATCTGGAAGCCCAACTCCTTCAAGCCCAGAAGATGGAAGCCATAGGCACCTTGGCCGGTGGCATTGCCCATGACTTCAACAACCTGCTCATGGGAATCCAGGGGAATGTCTCCTTGATGCTTATGGATGCGGATTCCGCGCACCCATATTATGAGCGATTACAGAATGTTGAAAGGCAGATTCAAAGCGGCATCAGACTAACCTCGCACCTCCTTGGGTATGCCAGGAAGGGCAAATATGAAGTCAAGCCTGTTAACCTGAACCAACTAGTGAAAGAGACGTCTGAGACATTTGGTAGGACCAGAAAGGATATTACGATTCGCCAAGAGCTTGCCAAGAACTTGTTTCCAATAGAGGCAGACCAGGGACAGATCGAACAGGTCTTGTTTAATCTGTATGTGAACGCTGGAGATGCCATGGCCGGCGGTGGAGATCTCAACCTGAAGACCATGAATGTTGCCCACGGGAATATGGAGGGCAAGCTCTATGATCCAAAGCCGGGCAACTATGTCATGTTAACAGTTACCGACACAGGCACAGGTATGAACAAAAAAACCATGGAGCGCATCTTTGATCCCTTCTTTACGACCAAGGAGATGGGCCGGGGTACAGGGCTTGGTCTGGCGTCTACTTACGGTATTATAAAGAGCCATGCCGGTTATATTGATGTTGATTCCAAGAAAGGGCACGGAACGACCTTCAGTATTTATCTTCCTGCATCTGAGAAGCCGGCCCACAAAGCTGTCAAGCGTGCTGACCAAGTCCTCAAGGGGACTGAAACAGTGCTGTTGGTCGACGATGAAGAGGAGATCAGGCAAGTGGGCAAGGATCTGTTGGAGGCAATGGGCTACCAGGTACTGCTAGCCACGGACGGAAAAGAGGCAGTCAAGCTCTACAAGAAACACCGGGATGATATAGAGATCGTCCTTCTTGACATGGTTATGCCCAACATGGGCGGCGGCGAAACCTACGATACGATGAAGAAGATCAATCCAGAAATAAAGGCCCTGCTCTTCAGCGGATACAGCATTACCGGTGAAGCTACCGAGATATTGGAACGCGGCTGCAATGGTTTCCTACAGAAACCCTTTACCATGAAAGCGCTGTCCGGAAAAATAAGGGAAATTCTGGAAGGGGAATAGAAGTACAAAGTAACAGGAACAGAGGGTTGAGTAGACAGGCAAAGCCGTGGTTATTGGAGGTAGTCATGTCTTATGTACCCAAGATTCTGATAGTTGATGATGAACCACGTATATGTGATAGCCTGAAGGTATTGTTAAGCCGGCATGGCTATGAAGTTGATACGTGCAACAGAGGCAAACAAGCCATAGTTGAACTAGGCAAGAAGTACTTTGACCTTGTCCTTTTGGACATACTTATGCCTGATGTGGATGGTTACCACGTGATGGATCATATAAGTAGGCAAAGTCCGGAGACCTTGGTAATGGTTGTCACCGGACATGCTTCTGTAGAATCAGTTGTAATTGCACTGAGGAGTGGAGCCTACGATTATCTAACAAAGCCGTTTGAACATGAGGAATTGTTAAAGAGGGTACAAAACGCCCTTGATCACAAGAGATTGAAAGACGAGCGCAAGCGGGCAGAGGAGGCCCTAACAAAGAGCGAACAGGAGAAAGAAGGCATACTGAACAGCATGTCGGAACTTGTGGCGTGCCAGGACACTGAACACAGGGTGTTGTGGGCAAACAGAGCAGCGGCCGAATCGGTGGGGATGGCTCCTGAGGAACTGGCGGGACGCCATTGTTATGAGATATGGTATGGGCGTGGCGAACCCTGTGAAGACTGCCCTGTCAGCAAAGCATGCAAAACAGGCCAAAAACAGGAATCAGAAGTGGCTTCCCCAAATGGTCGAGTGTGGCTCACACGAGCATACCCGGTTCGAGATGCCGATAACAATATTGTGGGTGCAATCGAGGTTTCACTCGAAATCACCGAAAGTAAGAAGGCGGAGAAAGCGCTCCGGGAATCGGAGGAAAAGTACAGTACACTGGTTGAAAACTCGCTAACCGGCATCTACATCGACCAGGATGGAAAGGTCGTATTTGCCAATAACAGATTCGCTGAGATTTACGGGTATCCAAGAGACAAGTTGATAGGTATCGAATCCTGGAGATTGGTCCACCCTGATGACAGAGGTTTGACCGATGAGATAAGGACAAAGAGGCTAAAAGGAGAAGAAGCCCCAGCGACATACGAGGCAAGGGGGCTCACAAAAGACGGCGACACCATATGGATTACGAGGAGAAACACCCGGATAGTGTACAAGGGAAAACTTGCTATATTGGGGAACATCGTGAACATCACCGAACGCAAGCAGACAGAGAAGGCGTTGCAGGAAAATGTTCGCAGGTTGCAAGTCGCTTATGAGCAATCGATCATCTATGCCAAGCAACTCAATGAAGAAATGATGGAACGGAAACGGGCAGAAGAGGCATTGCGAGAATCAGAAGAAAAGTATCGTGACATGGTAGAGAACATAAACGAGGTCATCTATACCACTGACGAGAACGGAGTCATAACCTACATAAGCCCTGTCATGGAATCGGTGAGCGGCTATAGTCCGTCAGAGCTCATTGGTCGAGTTTTCACTGAGTTTATCTATGAAGATGACTTACCCCGAGGCATCAAGGAATTTGAGAGAATTCTTTCTGGCAATCCCGAGTTGAGTGAGTATCGGATTATGACAAAGTCTGGAGAGACCCGCTGGGTACACGCCTCCAGCCGGCCAATCTTTAAGGAAAACCGGGCTGTTGGGTTGAGAGGCGTGCTGACAGACATTACTGAATCAAAACGGCTTGAAGCCCAACTCCAGCAGGCCCAGAAGATGGAAGCGATTGGCACCCTTGCTGGTGGCATTGCCCATGACTTCAACAATCTGCTCATGGGTATCCAAGGGAACACGTCGTTGATGCTTTTAGAGCTCGATTCGTCGCATCCTTATTTTGAACGGATAGAGAGCATTGAAAAGCAGGTTAGAAGCGCAGCCGGTCTGACCTCACACCTCCTCGGATATGCCAGGAAGGGCAAATACAAGGTCAAACCCCTTGACCTGAACGAATTAGTGGAAGAGGTATCTAACACATTTGATAGAACCAAAAAGGAGATCATGGTTCGTCGAGAGTTTGCCGAGGACCTACCTGCCGTGGAGGCAGACAAGGGACAGATAGAGCAGGTGCTCTTGAATCTGTTTATAAACGCTGCAGATGCCATGCCTGGTGGAGGAGATCTCATCTTGAAGACTACGAATGTAACCCACGAGGATATGAAGGACAGGCTGTATGATCCAATGCTGGGAAACTACGTGCTGCTAACAGTTATAGACACAGGCGTGGGCATGGACAAAGACACGATGGAGCGAGTATTTGATCCCTTCTTTACAACCAAGGAAAGGGGCCGTGGTACCGGGCTGGGTCTGGCTTCTGCCTATGGTATCATAAAGGGCCATGGCGGGTACATTGATGTTGATTCCAGGAAGGGGCAAGGATCAACCTTTAGTGTTTATCTGCCCGCATCAGAAAAAAAGGTCGAAAGAGTAGTCAAGGCTGTTAAGCGATTGACTAAAGGGACCGAGACAGTCCTGCTGGTGGATGATGAAGAGGTCATCAGGAAAGTCGGCAAGGAGTTGTTAGAGGCACTGGGCTATCGGGTGCTGTTGGCAAGGGACGGAAAAGAGGCTATCGAGGTGTATAAGAAGAACCTGAAGGATATAGACATCGTCCTTTTGGACATGGTTATGCCCAATATGGGCGGTGGAGAAGCCTATGACAGAATAAAGGAGATCAACCCTGATATAAAAGCCTTGCTTTCAAGTGGTTTCAGTATTGATGGTGAAGCGACCGAGATATTGGATCGGGGCTGCAATGGCTTCATACAGAAACCCTTTACTATGAAAGAGCTCTCCAAAAAAATGAGGAGGCTCTTGGAAAACAAATAAGCTATGCTTCCAAGAATCTTGGCCTTGTTCTTTTTACTGTCAGGGGTGCTAGCTATGGGTAGTCTTGCAGGTGACGAGTCTGCGGGCATAAAAGAGGTTGAGGATTTTTCCAGGTTCAGATCAGGCACATTTCCTGAGGGCTGGAAATCTCGCGGTGGCGACGGGTCAAAGGTGTACACGGTGAAGACAGACCGGGGAAGCTATCTTGAAGCAAAGGCTATCCATTCAGCTATAAGCATAGCCAAGAAATTTGAGTACGACCTCAAGGAGTATCCTTTCCTTTCCTGGCAGTGGCGGGTGCTTGAGCTTCCGATAGGAGGCGATGAACGGTATAAAAAGACCGGCGATAGTGCAGCCGCCATTTACGTGATCTTTCCGGGTTATCTCAGACCCGACAACATCAAGTATGTGTGGAGCACCTCCCTGCCGATCGGAACAACCACCAATAGCCCGTACAACAGCAAGACTAAGATCGTCGTGCTCAGAAACGAGTCTTCACCTGTGGGGACCTGGGTGTCTGAGAAGGTCAATGTCTATGAGGATTACAAAAGACTGTTTGGGCGCGAGCCCAAGCCCGTGAAGGCGATCGGGCTCATGTCCGACTCAGACAACACCGAGTCCAGGGCAATAGCTGACTACAAGAGGATAGGTGCTATGAGTAAATAACAAAATCAGCAAAACACTAATTCTCATTATTATCCCCTTTATAGGAACATATTTTTGACAATTACTATAAGTTAATACAGCAAGAAAAAGGAACGGCGAGGCCTGAGGGGCTCCGCCGTTTCTTGGATGGTCACGAGAGGCAACTTCAACGATCAGGCATCGATGATACTTAGTGCCTCCTGCCTGTATGCGTTCATGATGTAAGGAAGGTCGGTTACTTTGGTTGCCTCCTCGGTTAATGCGGCTAGGTCATTTCTGGAAATCAGCTCCACTCGCCATTTCCGGGCGCCCGCCATCAGCTGCTGAAGACCTACACGGATTTTTTCGCCGGCACTATAGATTCCTATGGCACCCAAGGGGAATTTGTCGACCTCCTTTCCGTACTTCTCCTTCAGTTCTTCATAGCACACAAAAATCTCTTTTTTGGTCGAACCATACTTGGAGACTGATTTCGGAAGGCCACCCTCTTTGCCGTCGAGCCAGCGACCGATATTTTTCCCTACCATGCCTGGAATCATTAGGGCTCTTCCCATACATACAGCCTTGCAGTATGGTGCCCCCAGCGCAAGGGCCTTAAATACATGGTCCTCGGAAGAAAAACCGCCCGCAAAGGCAATGTCAGGGACCCGTACCCTCTTTTCAGCCAATCGACGGCAGAGTTCATAAGCCATAGAATGAAGATAGATGGAGGGGATACCCCATTCGTTCATCATGCGCCAGGGACTCATGCCGGTTCCTCCTGGCGCGCCGTCAATGGTTAAGAGGTCAATCTTGGCATCGGAAGACCACCGGATGGCCATGGCCAATTCACGCATGGGGTAGGCGCCTGTCTTGAGCGTTACTCGCTTCGCGCCCAGTTTGCGGAGTCGTGCTACCTCTTTCATGAAGCTCTCTTGATCCACAAATCCCAGACGAGAGTGACGTTCAAACTCCTTAAATGCGCCTCCCTTAAAGGCTGCCTGGTTCGCCTTAATCTCAGGATCTGGAGTCATAATGTAACCACGCTTTTTCAATTCCAGAGCCCGTTCAAGAGAGTTGACTTTGATCTCGCCGCCAATGCACTTAGCGCCTTGGCCCCATTTCAGCTCAATGGTTTCCACGTCCAGCTTATCTATCACGTACTCGGCCACACCAAGCCGTGTATCCTCAACATTCATCTGGACCAGAATATCACCGTACCCCTCATGATATCGGCGGTATTCTTCTACCCTGCGCCGCATATCCGGCGATTCTTTAACTTTGCCATTCTTGTCGAACTCCAATTGTGGGTCAATTCCACAAACATTCTCACCACAAACCAAGGTAATTCCTGTAATGGCGGCACCTATCGCAAAGTGTTCCCAGTTCTTGCGTGCGATTTCCGTGCTGCCGAGGGCTCCCGTAAACATCGGAATCTTCATCTTCACTTTGTCAGTCACGCCAAAGGAAGTCTCGGTATTCACTGCCGGAAAGGTGGCCGTGTCAGGATCAGCTTGGGTTCCTTCTGCGCCAAGGGCATACCCCATGATATTGAGATGGGAATAATCGACAGGATAATCTTTATCGGCGCCCGCAGTAATTTTCCCATACGGCGAAGGATACAACAATTCCCTGCTACGGAACGCGGCATTAAAAAGATCGCAGTTGCCCCTACACCCGTCCAGGCAACGGCTGCAAATGCCAGACTGGGGAGCGACATTACGCGAGCGGTTTTTAGTCCGGAGAGCCTCATTGGCATTTGGTCGATGTAAGTTCATACTCTGTTTCCCTCCTAACTCGACTTGTAATTTGGAACAAAAAAAGGCGTCCTACCCTGGTCACAGGGAACAGACGCCTTTGTCTCCTCCTTTGCGTCAATAATGCTCCGGACGCTCTTGTACGGAGTATTATGATCACATGAAGGTAATCTTCTAGCCGTGCTCAGTCAGTTTGTCAAGAGGTTTTTGCTCAGTTTCCTCAGATTTTTCGGTGGAAGTCGGATTTGGGGCGCAGTAGGATTGGGACTGAGATTAGGTGAACCTCTAAGAATAGCATGTTGAAAAGCTATCAATATTCATCGTTCATCGGAAAGCAGGATCGCCTCGGCCACACGTAGCATCGATTTCCGGGTATCCATGCTTCGTTTTTGTATCCACCGGTAAGCCTCATCTCCTTTCATATTGCGCCGGCGCATGAGAACCTCTTTGGCCCGTTCCACCAGCTTTCGGGTCTCGAGTTCCGCCTGAATCACTCTTGTTTTTACCATCAATTCGGTGTTCTCTATGGCCACGGCCGCCTCGTTGGCCACCGTGATCAAGACATTCTTCTCGGTTTCCGTAAACTCGTGTGGTTGTGATGTGTAGCAGTTGACCACACCAATAACCTTATCCTTGACCACCATAGGAACACTCAGCATGGAAACAAGCCCCTCTTTTCCGGCCAGTTCCTTTTCCTTGTAGTCGGGCTCTTCAAGCACGTTTAGAACTGACCTCGGCTTGCGAGTAAGGGCCACCTGGCCCACAATCCCCTCCCCCATCTTTAGCGAGCGTTCCTTCAAGTAATCTTCACTGATACTCTGGGTAGCGCGCAGTTTCAGGGTATTATCGCTGTCATCCACAAGCCAGAGGGAGCAAATCTTGGAGCGCATGGTCTCAGCCGTCACCGTGACCACAAGGCGCAGGATGTCCTCAATGTACCTATCTGAGGTGATTGCCTTGCTGATCCGGGTGAGGGCCTCGATATGCCTTTCAAAAGCCTCGGTTTCTGCCATAGCATTCTGTTTGTTGTGTTTATTGTGTTCGTCGAGTTTGTGTGATTAACCCAATAAACTCAATAGGCCCAATGAACTCTTAGCTTCTTCTGTCATAACCGTTCACGGGGTGGCATGTTTCTTGGAACGTCTTGGTGAAAACCCTTAGTTTTTCCGTGACTTAGAAAAGGGGGAGACCGCAGCCACCGAAGTGAAACGGAGGTGGAATGCGGAGGGGGCAAGGAATGCCCCCATGGCTAAGTCACTGGAAAAACAAGGGTTGGAGACATCGGAGTGGAAAGAAGCATGCCACCCCGTGAACGGTTACCTTCTGTCAATAAATGTCCTGTGCCACAGCTCTAAGATGAGAAGTGACCAGAGCCGATCTCCGTGGTCAACGGTTCCTTCTGTGTGTTCAATGACAAGTCTTCTTATCGCATCTTTGTTGAAGTAACCCCGCGACAGGGCCTGATCGCTCAGCAGGGTCTCTGCTGCATAGGTCTTCAGCTCATTCTGAAACCAGTAGCCAAGGGGAACGCCAAAACCCATCTTGGGCCGCTTCAGGATCTTATGAGGGAGAAAAGGTCTTGCAACCTTTTTCAGGAGATATTTTTTTAACCAGTGCCTCAGCCTCAGATGGACCGGAATCCTGGCAACATATTCCATAAGGTGATGGTCCAAAAATGGCGATCTTGCCTCCAAAGAATTGGCCATGGAAGCAATATCGGCCTTGACCAGCAAATCATTTGCCAAATAGGAACGCACGTCAAAATCAAGGATCTTTTCGACAGGATCATGAGCCGAGCTTTGATGAAAAAGCTCCAAAATCATCTGGTAGGAGTCCTTGTCTGAGACCGCGCTCTTAAAACCGACTGTGTAGATGTCAGATTTTAGTCTGTTGTCAAAATGGCACACCCATTTGACGTAATCCTCTTCACTGGGATATTCCATCCCCTCCAAGAAACGCTTCACGCGCCTGACCCGGTTGTGAATATCCGGAGATTCAGGCCACATTGACACCAACCGTAAAAGGTACGGATTCAGAAATCCAAGGCTTTTTCTGTAGTATCTTCCGTACTTGTAGGCTACGTACCGATCATATCCGAAGAAGTTCTCATCCCCGCCGTCCCCATTCAATGCCACGGTCACATAATCCCTGGTCAGTTTTGAGACTGCATAGGTCGGGATAATTGAGGCATCAGCATAAGGTTCTCCCAACTGAAGCACCAGTTCCGGGAGTATGTCCAGCGCCTTTGGCCTTACTTCAAATTCGTGATGTTCGGTGCGGTACTTTCTCGCTACTACACGGGCGTGAGGCAATTCATTGTATGAACCCTGCTCAAAGCCAACGGAAAAGGTCCTGATCGGTTCTGGATGAATATGGCTCATCAGCGCCACAATAAGGCTGGAGTCTATGCCTCCACTAAGAAAGGCCCCAAGTGGAACGTCACTGATCATCCTTAGCCTGACAGATTCCCTCAGCTCCTCAAGAAAAGCCTCTCCGATCTCGGCCTCGTCTTGACCCTTTATCTTGTTTCTATAGTCAAGCTCCCAGTACCGCTTGACCAGGAGATTCCCTTTTTCCCACAGGAGGAAGTGGGCTGGAGGAAGTTTTTTGATGGCCTTGAACGCGGTCAAAGGGGCAGGCACATACTGGTAGGTCAAATAGAGATCTATGGCAATGGGATCAATCTCTCTTGGAACTGATCTATCCTCAAGGAGAGCAGAAATACTCGAGGCGAAGCTGAGGCCCCCATCTTTTCGAAGGGAATAAAAGAGAGGCTTTTGCCCCAAACGGTCCCTTGCCAAAAAGAGTCTCTCTTTTTCCTCATCCCAGATTGCAAAGGCAAACATACCCCTGAGTTTATACAGACATTCAATAGAGAATTCTCTGTAGGCATACAACACCACTTCGGTATCTGTTCTGCTTCTAAAATCATAGCCCCTTGCTATCAGTTCTCTTCTTATATCTTTGAAATTGTACACCTCGCCGTTGTGGACAATCCAAACCTTTCCATCACTGCTGCACATGGGCTGGCGGCCTGCCCGGGATAAATCAATGATACTCAACCTTCGATGACCCAGGCCAACCGATATTTTACCATCCGTTTCCGTGGTTGAACCCTGTTTGATATGGAGCCCCTCGTCATCCGGTCCCCTGTGCCTCATGGCCTCCCGCATGGACAAGAGAATCTCCGGGTCGATCGGCTTGCCGTCAGGGTTTATTTGTCCACAGATTCCACACATGATACTGGATGCTGGTCACTTGTCATTCGCTATTAGTAATTCGTCAGTTGCAATCCAAACTGTTTTCAAGGCGTGAGCCGCAAATCCAAAATCATAAGGTTGGGTCTATCCCATCCCAGCACTTCAGACAGAGTTGTTCTCGGGGGATGCCTATGGCCGCCACAAAAGAATCAAGGTCGTTGTATTTAACAGAGTCTGCCTCGATCTCTTCAGCAATCCGGGCCTCAAGATCCCTCAGTTGTTTAATGGAGGTGATATTCCCTGACTTGAGATACCGCCTGGCTGCCAACTCTTCGTAAGTGCGGGTAGAGATGCCGAAATCACAGGGATACATGAGGGGCGGACAGGCAACACGTACGTGAACCCTTTTGGCCCCTGCCGTTTTCAGGTCCCGTACCTTGTAGAGAATCTGGGTGCCCCGTACGATCGAATCATCACACAGGACAACTCGCTTTCCTTTCACCGCATAATGCAAGACAGACAGCTTCCGTTTAGCCATCTTTTCCCGGGCAAGCTGGCTCGACTGGGTATAGCTCCGGTCCGCATATCTATTATAGAGGAAAACCTCCTGATAGCTGATTTTGGATTCTCTGTGATATCCGAGGGCATGGCCGATCCCGGACATTGGTACTGCCGCAACGATATCTGCCTCCAGGCCCCCTTCCTCGATATCTCGTTGTGCCAGGCTCCCGCCTAACTGGTTCCGGGCTTCCTGGACATAGACACCATCTATAATGGAATCAAGACTTGCAGTATAGGCCCATTCAAAGGCACAATGGGCCCTGCGTGGGGAATCCAGCTCCGCCATGGTCTGAAACCCCTTATCATTGACCAATACAACTTCACCTGGACGTACGTCTCGAACGAGTTCCATCTCGAGGTTTTGAATGGCTCGGGACTCTGATGAAACAGCGTGTCTGCCAGGGCCCTCCCCTAAAATGAGGGGTCGAAATCCATAGATATCGCGGGCAGCATAAATGCCGTCCGGAGTCAGAACCACAACCGAATAGGCCCCCTTTATCTTTTCAGATAGGGCACAAATGCCCGCGACCACGTTCCGCTCCTCCATAATAATCTTGGAAATGATCTCGATATTGTAACTGTCATAGAACGCTTTACCGCGTCCTTTCATATCTTCGATCACAGCATCGGCATTGGAGACATTGCCGCTGAATGCCACCGCAATCTCCCCTAACTGAGACTGCCATCTGACTGGCTGACGCTCCCTGAGGCTTACATGCCCGATACCCCACCTCCCCTTCAAGTATCCCAACTCTCCGGGCCTAAAGGTATTGGCAACTTTACCGTAATGGGTGACCTGATGGACGCCTTCGTGAAAGGTTGCAATGCCGCAGTACTCCTGTCCCCGATGTTGCAGAAAATCAATACCCTGAAAAATGTCATGAACACATTCGGTATCTGAATACAGACCGAACACTCCACAGTTGTCTTGCAATGACTTCATTGACTGGTCCTCACTTAAGTAATCGTTATTCGTTACTCGTTATTCGTTATTCGATTCACGAAGTCACTAGAGCCAGTTTCAAAACCCTTTGCCGAGTCCATTTTGACCATTTTGGCTAAAAGTTCTTAGTGAAGCGAAGCGTAAAAATTGGAACTGTCTGAGGGCGTTAGCCCGAGTTTTTCAATTTTAGCGGAGCGAACTTAGAACTTTCCAAAATGGTTAAACAAACAAGAAAAAGGGTTTTGAAACCACTTCTAATATCTACTTAATATCCGCATGGTAGCTCTGAATGGATTTTACCTGGCCATGACCCTGCCGGTAAGCAGCAATACCCTTAGCAGCGGCAACCGCAGCAGCCGTTGTGGTGATATATGGCACCTTGTACTTAATAGCTGCCTTGCGTATATAAGAATCGTCGTGTTTGCTCAGTTTGCCGCTTGGGGTATTGATGATTAGCTGAATCTCTTTGTTCTTAATCCCGTCAACAATATTGGGACGGCCTTCGTGCATCTTGCGGATGGATTCAGATTCGATGCCGTGGTCGGCAAGAAACCCATGGGTCCCCACAGTTGCTTTAATCTTAAATCCGAGTTTGTCCAATTGGCTGGCCGCCTCGAGAACCGCCTCCCTATCCCTCTCAGACACGGTGATCAATACAGTCCCCTCTGAAGGAAGGTTCTGGTATGCCCCTTCCTGGGCCTTGAAAAAAGCCAGCCCAAAAGAGTCTGCCAGGCCCAAGACCTCCCCTGTAGATCGCATCTCCGGTCCCAAGAGCGGGTCAACCTCCTGAAACATGTTAAAGGTGAAGACCGCCTCCTTGACACCAAAGTGTGAAATCGACTTGGACTTGAAGTCAAACTCGGCAAGTTTCTTACCGAGCATCAACTGGGTGGCAATTCGTGCCATCTGGATGTTGCAGACCTTTGACACCAAAGGGACCGTTCGAGAGGCACGGGGGTTGGCTTCAAGGATATAAACGACGTCATTTGCTATGGCGTACTGGATATTCATCAGCCCCACGACATTCAGTTCCACTGCGATCTTCTTCGTATACTCGTAAATGGTCTCAATGTGTTTTTCAGGGATGCTAACTGGCGGAATCACGCATGCTGAGTCTCCAGAATGCACGCCGGCCAACTCAATGTGTTCCATGACCGCAGGCACAAAG